>JAVKHY010000018.1 GCA_031459765.1 Armatimonadota bacterium
CGGCATCGGCCCCGGCAACGCGCGCGCGTACGGCGCCGGCGTGAATGATGCGACGCTCACCTTGAGCGACAGCCAGGACCCGGCGTGGACTGGATATACGCCCGTCGGGTGGCGACTCGCTGACTCGTCTTTCACGGGCGAGTGGTTCAACGGCCGCATGGCGTGCGTGAAGGCGTGGACGGCCGCGCTCACGGTCGCGGAGCTTGAGGCCGAGCGGTGGTACGCGATGCCCGTGCGCCGAGCGGACCTGTGGTACTGCAACCCTATGGAAGGGCCCGCCTCGGCCTTCACCCAAGACTACTCGGGGAACGGCAATACGCTCACCGCTTCGGGGACGCTGACGCTCGAAGATGGCCCGCCCGTCGCGTGGGCGCCCCGAAAGCTCTGGCGGGGCTGGTCCAGACCCGCTGGCGCGCCGCCGCCACCACCACCGACAGGCCTTCGACGACTCCTCGTGGGAGTCGGACGCTAAGCAGGAGGAGCAGGGATGCGCAGGATGCTCGGACTCGCACTCGGCGTGGGGTTGCTCGTCGGTCATGCGGCCGCACAACCGCCGCTCACGATCCTCGTGGACATCGACCGCGGGCGCTTGGAGTGGGAATGGAGCCAGGGGACCATGGGCCCCGCGGACGGCTTTCGGACGGAGTGCACCAACGTCCAGGGGCGCACGGTTGTCGCCGACGTCGCGGACCCCAACGCTCGTATGATGCCGCTGAGCCAGGCCATCGACAGCGTCGGGACCTGGACCTGCGTCGCCAAGGCGTATAACGCCTTCGGCGTCTCAGATCCGTCGAACAGCGTGACGTTTGAGGCCGGCCGGCGGCCGTCCGCGCCGGGCAACACCCGCATCGTGGTGCAATGATCATTACACGGTTGGCAACCAGGGACCGCCGGATCCACCGGGTCCTGATCCGGCCCGAGCCGCAACCGGTCCGGCTCTTTCCCCACCGGTGGCTGCGGAAGGGCGTCCGTGAGGGGTGGATCAAGTACTTCAAGATCGACGGGTGCCCAGCCATCGAGTTCCTCTCCCACCCACGGGTGGTCTACAAGCTTGTGCGGCAGCCCGGGACCTGGTGCGCGCATTGTGGTCTCGTCATCCCCCGACACCTGGCCCCGGAGCACGTCGCCCGACAACACCCCAACCAACCCTCCCCTGACCCGGAGGCACCGTACGGGTTCAAGGTCGAGCACCGCTGGCTCGCCGTACGGGTCCGCTAAGGAGACACGCCTATGCCTAGTTTCGTCTACAACATCTCGCTGGGGCGCGCGGTCGAGTTCTACCAGCGCGTGGACGGTGGGGACCCCTCCACCGCGCTCCTCGTCGTCACGGCCATCACCACCTCAGCCGGCGACGCCGCGCTCAAGGACCTGGACACGTTCCAGCAGATCATCGACCGCACGGACACCGACGAGGTCACGAACACCGGCTATACCCGCAAGTCGTTCAACGCCGCGGGGCTCGCCGCCACCAACCCAGATGACGTCAACGACGTCTGGGAGCTCGACGTCGGCGACATCACCTGGGCCGCCGTGCAGGCCGGTACGAGCTGGACAGATCTTATCTTCAACTACAACCGACAAGGTGACAACGTGGCGGCGAACTTCATCCCCATGACCCAGCACGACTTCAACATCACCCCGGACGGCTCTGACATCACGGCCGTCGTCAACGTCTTCTTCCGCGCCTCCTAACACCACCCCGTGGCCTTTCAGCCCAGCGCCTTTCACACCGGCGCCTTCCAGCACCAGCCGCTCGTCCAGACGCTCGTCCCCGCGGTGGAGGGGGATACGGCCCGGGCGCTCGGCCGGGGCCGAAGCCTCCGCGTAGCGACCGAAGGGGATGCGGCGCTGGCCCTGGTCCGCCGGCACCAGAACACCCTCGCCACGGCCGTCGAGGGCGACGCGGTCCCCACCCTGGGGCGCCAGAAGCGGAAGGCGATCCAGCCGGCCACGGAGGCCAACACCGCGACCGATCTCACCCGGCGGCACGGCATCACCCTCGTGGTCGCCACCGAGACCGACGCCGCCGGTACGTTCGGTCGGTGGAAGCGGCGCGCCCTCGAGACTGTGCTGGAGGGGGGGACCGCCGTCGCTCTCGGCCGTACCAAGCGGCGGGCCCTCGTTCCCTCCACTGAGGCCAACGAGAGCGCCGTTCTAGGCCGGGTCCGTGGGCGTACGCTGGTCCGGGCCAACGAGGGAGCCGCGGCTGTGGAGCTCGGTCGTCGCAAGGGCCGCCTGTTGGGGGCGTCGACCGAGTCCGATGAAGCCACACTCATCAACATCGCCGGGAGCCTCCGCGCCGCCAACGAGGCAGACCAGGCCCGCCGGATCGGCCGCGGACGGTCCCTCCAGCCCGCCACAGAGCTCAACACCGCGCTTCCCTGTCCGCCGTCCCACCAACGGACGCTCGTCCCCGCCGAGGAGTCAGACCTCTCCGCAGCGCTCCTCCGCGACAAGCGACGGACACTCGTCACAGCCACCGAAGGCGCGACCGCCGTCGACCTCGGCCGGATCCACCGTGGCACCCTCGTGGCGGCCACGGAGTCCGATAGCTCCGCCACGCTCGGCCGTGGGAAGCGCCGGGCAATCCTCAACGCCACGAGTACTGAGTCGGCCCTGGTCGTGGGTCGGGGACGCCGACTCGTCCCCGCCCAGGAGACGAACGAGAGCCTCGCGCTCGGCCGCCGACACACCCTCGCGCTGGTCGTCCCCACCGAACTCGACCAGGCCCGGGTCATCCCACCCAGCCACAGCCTAACCCTGGCAGCCGCGACCAGCACCGAGGCGGCGCAGGACCTCGGCCGTCGGCATGCGGTCGTGCTGGCTACCCCCGTGGAACGCGACGAGGCACGCCTCCTCCCCCGTCGGAAGGCGCTGGCCCTCGTCCCCGCCACCGAGACCGACGCGGCCCAAACCATCGCCGGGGTCCGCGGCACCCTCGCCCGGAGCGCCGCCGAGTTTGACGAGGCCCCACCGATCACCCGCCGCCGGGTGGTTCCGGCGCGGATCCTCCGTACCACGCTCGGCGTCACACGGCGGGTGGCGACCACGGTGGGGACCCAGGCCGTCATTCGCAGGACGAGGCTCAACCAGACCCGCACGCTCCCGACGACCGTCCCGGCCGGCGCCGTCCAGCGGTTGCGGACCTCTCTGGGCGAGACCGAGACTGTCCGCGTCCCTGATCTCACCATCGTGCGAGATTAGCCGTGGAATTCTTCGAGACGGACGACAACGTCACCTTCGAGGTCTATCTGAGACAGGCCGACGGGACCACGCCCGTCACCCTCCAGGCCGGGGATACCATCAACCTCCGCGCCAAGCGTCCACAGGACACGACGACCCGCGTGCGGGTCGGCGCCATTGTCGACGGCCCAACCGGCCGGGTGTCCTTCACGATCCCCGCGGGGTTCTTCCCCGCCGGCGACTACCAGGCCCAAGTCCAGGTGATCCGCGCCGGCGGGACCTCGACGTTCCACTCAGAGATCTTCCGCTTCCAGATCATGCGCGGGGTGCCCTGAGGTAGACCGTGGAAGTCTGGCACCAGTTCGCGTCCGCGAAAGCCGACAGCACCGACACCTCGCTCGTCCTAGCCTCGGACTGGAACCGGGTTGCGCTCGCAGGGGTTCGGGCCACGAACGCCAGCGGCGCCACCCTCAACCCAGGCGACGTAGTCGCCTTCACCGTCTCGGGCGGTGCGCTGGCGGTCACGCTCTCAACCGCGACCGGCGCGTCCTACGGGGTGTGCCTCGGCAACCCGCCCAGCTCAAGCTCCAAAACGGTCGGGGGCGCGGTCGCCAACGGGGCTCAGGGCTTGTTTGGGTTGATGGGTGTCCACAACACCCTCGTTCAGGCCCCAGTCACGGCTGGCGGTACCCTCCGCAAGAGCCCGACCGTATCGGCAGCGCTCAGCGCACGTACCGACAACGCGGTCGAGGCGCTCGCCATCGCACTCCAGAGCGTGAGCACCGGGACGGCCGTCATCCCATGCCTGTGGCTGGGGCACACAGACTGGGCCGTCCCACGCGACCGCACCGTCTCCGCTGGAACCGGACTCACCGGCGGTGGGGCGCTCAGTCAGAACATTACCCTCGCCCTCAGCACGCCTGTCGCGATCTCACTCGGTGGGACAGGAGCCGGGACTGCCGCCGGCGCCCGGGCGAATCTCCTCGCGGAAGGAAACCTCCGGGCGGTCCGGGTCTTCACGTCCAGCGGCACCTGGAACAAGCCCGCGGACGTGGTGCGGGTCCTGATCGAGGCCGTGGGCGGCGGTGGAGCCGGCGGGGGCGCCGGCACCACTAACATTGAATCCGTGTTAAGTGGTGGTGGAGGGGGTGGATCCGGCGGCTACGCCCGCGCATGGGTCGACGTCACGTCCATCAGCAGCCTATCCATCACGGTTGGGGCAGGCGGCAGTGGTGTGGCGGCAGGGAACGGTGGGAACGGTGGAGCCACCACCGTGTCGTCAGGGACGGCCGTCTCGATCACCTGCAACGGTGGGACTGGTGGAGCCTACGGGGGGGCCAACGAGACCATTGCCGGGGCAGGTGGCCAAGGTGGAACAGCCAGCGTGAGCGGGAGCGCCGTGCTGGCGTCTGTGGCCTCCCAAGGTGACGCTGGGGTCCCAGTCACTGCCTTAAGCAATTTCGGTACCTGCTACCCGGCTGGCGCGGGCGGTCGGCTTGGTGGGTGGGTCGTGCGCTACTACCCACCCTCCGGCACGCCTGGCCCAGGTGTGAACGGCACCCCCTACGGGGGCGGCGGGAGCGGCGCGCTCAACAACACGGGCACCCCATACACGGCGGCGGGCGGAAACGGCGCCCCGGGCGTGGTCATCATCTACGAGTACGGCTAGAGGTGTCAACCGTGCCCCGCTACGCGATCATCGACCCAAGCACCCGCCAGGTGCTCAACGTCATCGTCGCAGACGACGCCTTCGCCTCCGAGCTGGCGGCCGCGACCGGCCAGCTCCTGGTCAAGCACGACACAGCCAGCCCGGGCTGGACGCTCGCGCCGGACGGGACCGCCCTGCCGCCACCGACCCCACCGGCCGTGAACCCAGTTCTCGCCGCCCGTCAGGCGGCTCTTCGAGCGGTGGCCGACGCGGTCGATACAGCGACCACGCTAGACGGGCTCAAGGCCGCCGTCAAAGCCCTCGCCCAGCTCCTCTAAGTCGGAGATCACTATGAAACGCTGGCTTGCCGCGCTCCTGACACTGCTGGTCGCTGCTGTCGCCTTCGCCGCCCCCTACACCACTGGGGACACAGCGCTCGCCAGGCTCTGGTTCGACACGCCTGAGGGCCGGCAGCCGGCGTGCACGGCCTTCTGGATCGACCCGGGCGGGCCGCTCGGCCGGCAGACGCAGCCACGGGAAGCGGAAAGCCTCGTCTCCTGGCTGGTCTCGGCCGGGCATTGCCGGGCGGCGACACTCGTGAGCGACGCGACCGACTCGACGGTCTTCGGCTGGGTCGACTGGCGTGTGGCGGTCGAAGGGCAGGGCTACGCGACCGCGTGGGACCTGGCGATCGGGACCGCGCCGGACGTCCGCGGGCCGGACAAGCGCTGGTTCACGCTCGCAGAGGCCGACCCCGCACAGGGCCAGCTCGTCTACGTCCACGGCTTCCCGCTCGGGGTCGAGCACGTCGCCGCGGGGGTCGTCGAGGGGCCTTCCACGAAGTTCCCCGGCTCCCTGGTCGTTGTGGCTCAGACGAGCATGATCGCCCCCGGCGCCTCCGGGAGCCCCGTGATGGATCACTACGGGAACGTGGTGGGGGTCCTCTGGGGGCTCGACCAGGACGAATCCGCCCCGAACCGCCAGCGCCTCTACGTCACGCCCGTCAGCGCGCTCCGACGGGCCCTTGACCTCATCACCCCCAAGGAGGTAGCCTCGTGAGCAAGGATCTCGCCACCACTGTGATGGGCCTTGTCGTCGCTATCGCCACCGCCCTCATGACCTTCAACGCCCCGCCGGAGACCCCGCTCTGGCTCTCCGTGGTCGGCTACCTGGCCGCCGCCGCGAGCGCCGTCTGGGGCTACTTCACGAACAAGCGGTGACCCAGCTCGTCGCGGAGCTCCTGGCTCGGCTCGCGGTCCAGCTCCTCCGGGAGCTGCTCCAGCACCGGGCCGTCCGCGACCAGGTCCGCTATGAACTGGCTCAAGAATTGGCGCGGCTGGGTGAGCAAGCCACGGCTTGGCGCCGTGCTGCTGAGTCTCGCGGTGTGGGCGGGGAGCTCCGGGTGCGCCCTGACGCTCCGCCCCTGGAGCTACCGGGTCCAGATCCCGGAGCTCCGGGCAGCCCCGGTTGAGCTCGGCTGCCGCGTCGGCGGCACGCCCGACATCTGCCTCCTCGTCCTGCGCGAGGACTGGGAGGCCCTCGTGCGGGAGCTCAAGGCCGCCTGCCTGGCGCTGGGGGGCACCCCACGCGAGTGTCAGGCGGAGTAGGCGCTGTGGTTGGCCACGCTCTGGGAACGGCTGGGGCTGGGGGCAGACGACCTCTACTGGTCTCGGGTCTACCTGGCGGCAGTCAGGGTCGGGGCCCCGCACTACCTCCTGGCCCCGCCGCGGTGGGCGGACGCCGTGGTCGAGCTCGACGTCCACTACCGCCAGGGCCGCACGGTGACCGGCCGGTCGCTGACCCGGGCTCAGGCGGACCGCGTCTTCCGGGAGCGGCTCACCGGGCCACTCCGGTGGGTCCTCTGGGCGTGGCTCCGGCTCACAGGATGGAGAACTTGGCGACAGGCTCCGCCCCGTAGGACGACCGACACTGCGGACAGAGCCACCCGAACTCTCCTATGGTCAGCAGCGCGTCAGCGCCGCAGAAGGCACAGCTCGTCCCGCCCTGGCCGCACTGGGGACACTGCCAGACCATCCCACGTCGTAACAGGACCGCCCGACACGACGGGCACACCCCCGGGGCGCTCACGGGCGTAGCGTCGCCACCCAGCGCCTGAGCCGCAGGTAGAGCGCCTCCAGCCCGCGCACGTCGCTCACGCACCGTCGTACCAGCGTCCGGAGCCCTCTCTCCGGGTCCCTGACGACCTCGTTCCAGGTATCCGGGGAGAGGGTCATTTTTTGTTCCGGGGCCTCAAGCCACCGGAGCACGTGGGCCTGGCTCCGCCGGCTCAGGGCCAGCCGGTGGCGGACGAGGTAGTAGAGATCGAGGTGGGGCCGGTGTCGGAGCGGGGGGAGCCCGTGGTGGAGCAACCTCGACTCCAGGAAGGGCACGTCGAACCGCCGCCCGTAGAACGTCACCCAGATGTAAGCCTGGCCCAGCCGCTCGGCCAGGGCCTCGGCCAGCTCCCGGTCATCCCCCGGGCGCTTGACCTGGAAGATCTCCACCGGCCGCCGGTAGGGCTTGACACAGCCCACGAGCACGCTGTCGTAGTCCGCGCCGGTCCCGGTTGTCTCGAGATCCCAAAACACGATCGCCCGGGCCTGCTCGGCGACCGCGAGGAGCTCCTGGACCTCCTCGCGGTTCACGTGACCGCCCTCGGCTGGCGGGGATCGTACTCGCAATGGATATGGTCCGTCTCCAGGAGGACGTCCCACTCCTCGTCCCCGAGCACCTCGCGGAGCCGGTCGACCAGCAACGTCCGCAGGGCCTGGGGAACGTTGTGGATGCGGAGGTCGAACGCCAGCCCACGGTAGTGGAAGCTGCCGGGTTTGTGGGCGCCCTCGGTGATCGAGGTCACCCACATCTCCCGGATACCCTGGCTGGCGTAGACCTGGTCAGCAAGCACGATCCCCAACACCGCCTCGGGGCGGATGCCTTCCCACCGCACCCCTGGCTTGATTCGGATCACGCACACCTCCTCACGCCGGCGTGTTGGCTTTCACGTCACCTCCGTGTCATATGCTGCCGGAGGGTCGAGCTGATCAAGTCGACCACGTCGGCCATGGGCAGCCCGTAGACGATCACCTCGCGTGCCGCCTTGGCCGACATCACCCGCACAGTCACGGCCGTCGGCTCGCCGATCTGGATCACCTCGCCCAGCAGCCGCGGCCGGCGCTGACGAACCCCGTGGTACCGCCGGCGGTGATCCGCCAGCGCTGAGTACTCCCCTCCGCACTCCGGGCACGGCTGCTTAGGCCGCACCGACGGACGTCCTACTTCAGACATCTTCAACCCCTCCTTTGTGTTGCTGACTTCCCTAGTAGAGCGACTTCGGCTTCGGTCGCGTACGCGGCACCGGCTTCTTCTTGGCCACCTCATCACCTCCTCTCCCCTAGAGTTTGTACGGCCCCCGACGGAGGCCGCAGACGTCACACACGAACCACACCCGCGCGGTCACGTCTCGCGCGTCGTCGCCCTCGTACTGCCACCGCGTCTCTGCGGACTCGCACGCCGGGCAGTCGATGCCCGTCGGGCGGTCCACCGTCGCGCCCTCGTCCACCATCGCCGCTCCTCCTCTCGACCGACCAGCCAACGCACCCACGCGCGGCCGTCGTCGCACAGCCACCCCCACGCCTCCGCCGAGCCCGCCCGTGCGTCGCGGCAGCCCTGCGCCACCACCGCCCAGAGCAGCGCGCACTCCCGGCGCGGCGGCGTCGCCCACCGGGGCTCGGGAGGGTCCGTCCCGCGGTGAGACACGCGACGACGGTCGCGTCGCGCGCGTGCTCGTCGACCGCCCGCCAGCCGCGCGGCAGCCCGAGCCGCTTGACGAGCGCCGGTGGGTAGAGCTTGACCTCGGCGACCCGACGCGCCACCGCCACCCCCCAGAGCACGCCCACGGTAATGGCCAGGCGAATCAGGCCGGTGCGGCGGCCGTGCCACTGGACGGTCTCCAGCCCCACACGTACCCCCTCGCCCAGCTCGTCCAACAACCGGTCCATGTAGCGCCCCAGCTCACGGCACCGGTCGACCCACGTGCGCGTCCTCGGACGCCACGTCCACGCTTGCCGGAGCCGCGTCCCGTCGACCACCGCGAACCCGCAGTTCGCCCACCCCGGGTCGATCCCAAGGAACGTCGCCACCGCCTACCCGTCCCCGTGCCAGACCACTACATGTAGCCCCGCCGTACCGCCGGATCGTCGTCACCCTCGCTCGGATCGTCGTCCTCCACCTCAGGCCACCCGGCCAACGCCACCTGCGCGGTCGGCACAAGCCGGTAGGTCTCGTCTGACGGGAACTGACAGACGAGCTCACCGTCCGCGAGCCCGCGCCACGCCACGACCCCGGAGGCGGTCGTGACCGGCTCGACCGCGTCCACGTCGAACCCCAGGAGCCCCCAAATCCCCGGGATCACGAGGACGAAGCGCCGGTCCAGGCGCGGTGGCTCGACGCGAATCAGCTTCCCGTGACGCTCGGTTCGCTCACCGCCCAAAGTCCTCATCCTCCACAAGCTTGAACCCCCGTTCGCGCCGGAGCCGGCCCACCACGCCCCGCCACGCGCCGTGGCGGTTCTTGACGACGTGGACCGCCACCCGCCCGCCGGCGTCCGGGAGGAGCTGGAGCCCCAGGTCCGCCGCGTACTCGATCTCGCCCGACTCCTTGTAGGCCCCGACCCAGGCCTCGCTCCCGTACAGCGAGCGGGCGATCTCCGAGACCACGAGCACGTTGCAGTCTCGGCGCTTGAGCCCCTCGAGCCGGTGGACCCAGCGGTCAATGCCCGCCCGGCGGTGCTCGACCGACGTCGGCAGCTTCTGGATCGAGTCCACGACCACGAACGCGGGCGCCCCCACCGCGAGCAGGTCCGTCTCAATCGTCGCGGCCGTGTCACGGTAGTAGAGCCGGGCCGTCGCTTGGCGGGCCGCCTCGACGTCCCCGTTGAACAGCGCGCGGAGTCTATCGCCGGTGGCATACCGGCCGTTCTCGAGATCGTAGTAGAGCACGGGCATCACCCGCGCGGCGTCGAGCGCGGCCTGGAGCGCGAGCGTCGACTTGCCGACCCCAGGCTCCCCGCTCAGCGCGGTGAAGCCGACCAGTCCGCCGCCGAGCCGCTGGGAGATCTCGGGGAGCGACGCGAGCGGAATCCGTGGGACCCGCGGCAGCCAGCCCTCCCCGAGGAGCTCGGCGAAGGTCGTGGGCCCCGGATCCGGCCGGAGCGACGCGATGGTCCGGAGCAGCGCGTCGACGTCGAGCGCCCCGGCGTCCATCTGCCGCGTGGCCTCGTTGATGAGATGCACCAGCGCGTAGCGGGAGCGCACGTACCGCCGTGCCGTACTCGCCGCGCCGGCCGCGCCGAGCGCGTGCCCCAGGGCCGTGGTGATCTGCGCGCACGTCGTCTGGTCCCAGCCGTAGCGTTCAGCGAGCAGGAGGGACAGCGCTTCCGGGGGGACTGGTGGCTTGGCGTCAGCGAGCACGGCGTAGACGCGCTGTCCCTCCACGCTCAGCTCTTCTGGTCTCACCTCCTCCCGCGGGAGCACGCCCGCCATAACCGCGGCCAGCAGGGCGCGCTCGAGATCCGGTGATACCCGCACGCTCCGCGTTGTCACGCCACGCTCCTCAGATCAGGGCCTCATAGCGCCCGGGCGGCTGGCAGTCATGCCACCAAGGACAGGTTTCGCACATCCAGTCCTCGCACAGAGGCAAGTCCGAGGGGTCACGGTCCTCGATAGCCCGTCGGAGGTGGTCGGCCATCTCGCGCATAGCCTGCCGGATGAGCGGGAGGGTCGAGGGCTCCACGTGGACGCTCCAGACCAGCGGGCGAGGGGTGGTTTTCCCATCTGTGTCCCGGAGCATGATGTACCAGACCACGAGGAGCCCCCGTGGCTGCTCCGTCAGCGCCATGTACATCAGGAGCTGCCGGAGATAGAGTCCGAGCCCATCCGAGGCGTCCCGCGGCTGCCAGAGGGCGCGTGAGGTCTTGATCTCCACGGGCGTGCCATCCTCGAGGCGGGCGTCGAGCGAGTACCAGACGCCTACCTCCTCGTGCCACGCCGGCTCGGGAACCGTCCAGCCGGCCAGGCGCGCCACCATCTCGTGGAGCTGGTGCCCGATGACGTAGAGCCCGACTTCCCGACTCGAGGGCTCTTTGGGGACCGTGATCCGCCAGTACGCCCTGAGGGGCGAGACCAGGTCGGTCACGTGGAGTCCCTCCGGGCGCGTCCGCTGCTGCTCGGCCAGCGAGGCCGCCGCCGCGGTGAGCAGGCGCCCCTCCCAGCGCTCCTCACGCACCAGACGGAAGTCCACGCTCACGTCTCAGGTGCCCCTCCGTCCCGCTCGAGCTCCGCCGCAAACGAGTCTTCCTCCTCAGGCTCGTCGTCCGGCTCCTCGACCCGCCGGACAGGACGTCCACGCGGTGGGGCGCCGTCTCCCCGTGGCTGCGATACAGCCACCGAGAGCCGGTAGGTCCACTCGCGCCCTTCCCCCGGCTCGGCCCGCCAGAGAAAGAGGCTCAGCTCCGCGCCATCCTCACGGCACTCAGCCAGTAGCCGGCTGAGCTGTCTGTAGGCGTCCGGCCAGATCCGGCCGGTCCAGAGCCCGCGCCTGCGCGTGGGCCAGAGCACACCCAGGGAGAGGAAGTTCCCCCCACCACCGCCGCCACGCCGCGGTCCGCCGCCGCTACGCGGGGGACCCGACGCACGCCTGCGCCACCGCTCACGACTCTCCCACACCATTTCCTACGCCTCCTTCAGCCGCCCCAGCAGGGCGACACGGTGACCTTCGCCCGAATCGGCAAGCTAGCCGTACTCGGGGCTAACTCCCGGAGCGGCCGCCGCTCCTCCACCGCGGCCTCGAGCAGCCCGCGGAGCCGCTCCACCCACGCCCCAGGACAGTCGACCAGCACCGAGTCATGGACCTCGTTCACAATCGTCGGGACCTCCGGCCAGTCAGGCAGCTCGCCACGCTCGGCCCGCCGGGCCTCCTCGAGCAGCCGCGCGTGCCACAGCCCCAGGCCCCAGCCCGCCTCGGCCAGGATCCGCTCCTCCAGGTCGATCAGGATCGCCGCCATCACATCCGCGGCCAGGGATTGGACCGGGTAGTTGATGGCCTGGTTCTCCACGTGCTTGCCGGTCCCCACCAGCCGACGGACACGCCCCGTGACCGAGACGACCCGCCCGAGCCGCTCCCGCTCGGCGGCCATCAGGCGCATGTAGCGCCGGAGCCGCGGGAAGGCCTCGAGGTAGGCGCGGTGCAAGCGCACGGTCTCGCGCTCGTGCGCCTCATAGGGATCGGCCAGCCGGAGCCCACGGGCCCAGAGCTGCTCGGCCATATGCTCGGGGCCCATGTTGTAGTGCACGCCGAGGATCACCCCCTTGACGTTCCGGTACTGTGGGTCATCCTCCGTGAGCTCCCGGCCGAGGAGCTGGCGGGCGACCTCGATGTAGCCGCCGCCGTCCGCGTAGACGCGCATGAGCTCCTCGTCCCCAGCCAGCCAGGCGATGATCACCGCCTCCAGGCGGCGGAGGTCGGCTTCGACGATCTGCCCGCCAGGCCACCGCGAGACCACCAGGCCCCGGACCTGGCGGGGCCAGTTCTGGCTGTTCGGGGCGGCCGCAGAGCGCCGGCCAGTCCGGGCCCCGAGCGCGCGGAAGTGGAACTGCAACCAGAGCCGGCCGTCCGGGAGCGGGCGGAGATGCCGCTCGAGGCCAGCCGCGTAGGTTGAGTGCAGCTTCGCCGCCTGAGACCAGTCCAGGAGCGCGTCGATCACCTCTACTGCGGCGGGCTCCGCACTCTCCCGCAGGCGGCGGAGGGCGTCCCGCGTCACCTGGGGCTCGCCGCTCGCCGTGTAGCCGACCGGGACCAGCCCCAGCCGACCGAAGAGCAGATCCCGGACCTGCCGGCCGCGCGTAGGCGTGAAGTCGCTCGGGCCACCGGAGCGGACGGAAAGCTCGACCAGCCGCCGCTGAAGCCCTTCCACCCGGGCCGCGGTCTCGGCACGCAGCGCCTCGAAGGCCTTCCGGCTCACGATCACTCCGGCCAGCGTCGCCCGGTGGAGGACCATCGCGACCCGCTGCGTGTACTCGACCAGTCGGCGAGAGACCCGACGGGCCAGGAGACGACCAAGCTTCCAGGTGATCCAGGCATCCCACCGGCAGCGACGCTCGAGCTCCTCACGCGACCAGGTCCGTACGTAGCGAGCACGGGTCTGAGCCTTCCAGGCCGGAACCGGGTCAGGCAGGAGCGAGGCCGCGACGCTCTCCAGATCGTACTTCGGCAGCCGCTCCTCGGCCATTCTTGCGACGAGCATCACGTCGAGGATACCACGACCGGAGACGTAGCTGTCAAGCGGCGGGAGCCAGCCGTGCGCGATGAGCTGGTCGAGATCGCCGGGGATGTTGTAGCCGAGGAGGAGGGGGGTGGTCTCGGTCAGCCGGGCGAAGGTCTCACGGTCGACAACCGCGGCCTGCTCCCGAGCGACCGCAACAGCCAGGAGCTCCTGGCCGTCCCACTCGGTGTCCACCGCGAGGGCCGAGCCTGGGGAGGGGACGCCCTCCGGGCAGTCCAGGACCCGCCCCCCGTCCGCAAGCTCACGGGCCAGACGGAGATCCCGGATCACCAGCTCCCGGTAGAGGCTTCCGTCCCCCGCCCCACCGGCTCTGAGGACGGCCGCAGGGTGGAGGGTAGGGAGGACCAACTGGGCTCGGCCAAGCGGCTCGGCCTTCCGGCCTCGGGTAGCCACTTTCTACACCTCCGAACGACGGGCGTGTTGGCCCTGCTGGCGCCACCCTACCCCACTGCCTGTGGGGCCGTCAAGCGTTGAGTCGCGCCCGGCCCACACGGGCGGCCCGCGGAGCCACCCCACGCCTACGGGGCCGTAAAGGGCCCTAGGAGCCCTGATCGTAGGGTGGCCAATAGGGTAATAGCGGCCCCCCCGCCGATCTTCGATCCTAGGTGCCTTAGCGGCCCTCTGGCGGCCTTCTGCCGGGCCGGTCGACCCTACACCCCGGGCCGGACACACCACCGCCCGTGTGGTCTGCTGGTCAGACCGCACCCCCAAGTTGGGACACTGAACGGTTCTGCGGGGGAGAAGGTATAGGCGAGGCCTTTGAGGGCCTCGCCGTTGGTCACATACCCAGCCCTTCATAGAACACTGTACTACGTACTACACTGTACGTTACGCCCGGAGGGCGTAACTCGTACGGCAGTGTACTACGTACGGCACTGTACGTTGTGCCTGTAAGGCACAACCCCTACGGCAATGTGCGATGTGTGTGTACTACGTCTGTACGACATTGTACGCCAGACTGCGGATCTCTCCGCGGGATGACAGGAATACGTAAGACCACGTGGTCCGTAGGATCGGGTACAGTACGAGGTAAGAGCCGTCCTCTACGGCGTAACCCCCTGTTCTGCTAGGGATCCACTTAACCCTCACGTACTCTACAGAAACTGTAATGGGCTCGGCCGTCAGTCTATCCACGTCCTGTACCCCCACTTGAACCACCAGTATAGATCTAAGCTTGGGCGACGTGCATGACTTGCTGGGGCTATGACCTTGCCAATCAGGGGCTTCGCCCCCCGCTCGGTGTCGAACAGCACTACCAGGGGTCTGTCGTGAAAGACGAAATACAGGCACGTCACATCAAGACAGACGTCCACTGTCGGCCGATCACTCATGAGGCTCTCCCTGGCTGGTACACACCTGTTGACAGGCCCAAGATCTTGTGGTAGTCTGTGCTCATGGACCAACCTGTATGCGGCAAGTGTGGGTCGGAGCTCCTGTTAGACGCAGACTCTCCTGCGGCTCGCAGGAACCAGCCACGTCTTTGGCGTTGGTACTGCTGGAAGTGTGGGTGGGATACCTACACGGCCGTGCAGCTTGAGCGGTGGCACTGCTGGAAGTGCGGGTGGGATACCGACAGGGGGGCCAGCAAGGAGGTAGGCCAGGGTGAGGAGTCTCGCTGCAGCGATCATGAGTTGGGCGTTCGTCGCGGTCGTCGCAGACAACGAAAGCGCGCCGCAGTACCACACCGCGCCGACACGCGAGGCGTGCGAGGAGGCGCGACGGCTTCTCGAGGAAGCCACGCAGCCGGCCCGCGCCGCGTACGACTTCCCCTACGGGCAGGTCTACACGTCGGCGTGCTACCCGACGCGGGAGTAGGCCATGCGCGTCTACATCGCGGGAGTCTACGAGGACCGCAACGAGTTGCGAAGGGAGCTCGAGGAGGCGGTGCGGCTGCTCGGGCTGCACGGACGGCTCGAGATCGTCAGCCGCTGGCTCCACCGCGACGGGGAACCGCCGCCGGAGGCGTGGATCGACCGCGAGTTCGTCGACCTCGACGCACGGGAGCATCGGATCGCCGTAGAGGACGTCCAGGACATCCAGAGCGCGGACGTGCTGGTGCTCGACACGCGAAGCCGAGCGCTGCGGGGCGGACGCGAGGTCGAGTACGGCTTGGCGCTCGCGCACAAGCTCCCCGTCGTTCGGGTCGGTCCGGCTCGGAACATCTTTCACGGGCTGGCCTCCTACGCCTGCGAGGACCTCATCGGGGCGCTTGAGTGGATAAGCCAGCGTCTACCGTGAGGCAGCGTGATCCTATCACGGGCGGCGAGAAGGATGTCAAGCTGGCCCGCTACGATCTCCTGCCCGACAGTGTCACGACGCTCCTCACCGCGGGGTTCAGCGATCTCTGGGCGTCGCTGGACGTGTTTTGGAACCATGGTGGTGGGCGCCCGGAGCTGGTACGGGTGGGGTTAATCCTGGCCTTCGCGCTGGGGCCTGGGTGGCCGACGCGACTGGCCGAGGTCTTCGGCTGGGGCGCGGGGAAGTACGCCCCGCGGAACTGGGAGCGCGGGTACCCGTGGAGCTGGGCCTACGCCGCGCTCCGACGGCATATCGCCGCCTGGCTGGCGGGAGAACCCGACGACCCGGAGAGCGGGCTGCCGCACCTGGCGCACGCGCTCTGGCACGTCGTGGTCCTCATGCACTTCCTGGGTCGCTACCGGGAGGGGGATGACCGGCCGCAACCGAACCTCACGACGGCGCCGTCGTAGCATCCTCGCCCAGCTCCGGCGGGCCTTTCGCCACCAGCAGACCGACCCCGCGCCTGCGCGGTTATGGATCGCCGCCTCCGATGAGCACTTCTCTACCCCGCCGGCCCACCAGCACCACGACGTGCTGCCCCCGGTCCAGGACGGCGGTCCGCTCGCCCCGAACCTCATCGTGTGTAGCGGCCAGGCCCACCGCCTGGCCCTCGACCTCAAGGACGACACGTGAGGATCCGCCCCTTCCGGTTGCGTAGGCTCTATATCCTGCCTGGCGTCCTGGTCTACGTGCGGGTGGTCCCGCGGGAAGACCTCGAGGGCGACAGCGGGTGGTGGGAGTACGACGACACGGCCTCGGCGGGCGTGATCTCCATTGCCCGGGACCTCTCGCTGGCCGAGCGACGCTACGTCCTGCTGCACGAGCTCCAACACGCCCTCGTGGACATCCTCGACCAGGCTATTCTCCAGAACGTGTGCCGGCCTATTGTCGAGGTCCGACGGCGACGGCGGCGGTAGAGAGACCAACCAGCAAGCAGTCCCGCAGCATGAGTACGACCTTGGTGTTACGAGGGACCTCAGGCGGTGGTGGTGTGGCCTCTAGGACGCCGTGACCGTGTAAATAGACGCGCCACCGGGTGCTGCCGGACTCAAGCCGGATGAGGAGGTGGATGTAGCGTCGCGGTCCATCGTAGCTCACTGTGTACAGTCCCCCAGCGTGAGCATGACCCTGGCGTCGCTGGGGACCCGTGGCGGCGATGTAGCCTCGAGGCAGAAGTCGTTCTCTAAGCTGCCGTTACAGTGTAACCAGACGCACCACCAGTCGTGACTGGACAAGACCGTGATGAGGAGGTGGTGGCGTGGCTGTCCGTAGTAGCTCATAGCGTACAACCATCCTCCAGTGTCAGCGTGATCTCCGCGTGGTCGAGGATCCCCGGTGGTGGCGGGGCCCACTGGCTCGGCTCGACGCGGCCGTTGCGGTGAAGCCAAAGACGCCACCAGCCCACGTCGGACACGATGTAGACGTCCAGGTGCTGCCCCTTCACGATCGACGCTCTTTGCACCGACAGACCCGTAACGTCAGGTGGATTTCTGCGTTGTCGAGGAGCTGTGGTGGCGCCTGCCACCTGGTTCCTACACCACCGCCCAGCGGGCCGCCGGAGTGGAGCCAGAGGAAGCTCCGGCGACCGTTGTGGTAGATGGTCGCGAAGAGGTAGCTCTCCACGTGCGGCCCGGGTGGCGGCTCGATCTCAACGGTCGTGGGCGGCTTCATCGGCTGTGGGCCCGTCGACAGGCTTCCAGGAAGCACGTGACGACCGCGTCTGGCGGGATGACCCGTTGCCGCGACGGCCAGATGAAACTCGGGCCGACACATAGCACACCCACCCACCACCCGTCGACCTCTATGACCAGATGTGGTGTCACCGCGCCAACCTCCGGTCGAACGCGCAGCTCTCTAGCGCGACGATCACAGCCCCACCCGCGTTGAGCTTCTCGAGGTTGGTCCAGACGCTACTGTCCCGGTGGAGCAGGACGTAGCCATCGTCCGACATGATATAGAGGTGCTGCGGCTCTTGAGATACGCCCGTCATGGGCTGCGCTTCAGGTAGCACGGCCCCAAGGCGACACGGAAGACGGCGCCGTGCAGGTCGGCCGAGACCGCCCACACACAGTCGATCCTGCCGTGTGCGTGGAGCGTCACGCTGGCGGCCTGGCGGCTTACGCGCTCTATAACGCTGTGCGACAGGTCGATCATGAGGTGAGACGGGGGAGTCAGTGGTGGCATCTGTCCAAGAAGACGAGGAGCGTGTGGTCACGTAGCTCCGACGCCCGCCGCAAGAGGCACTCGTCGACGTAGACGAGGAAGGTCGCGTCATGCAGGTCCGTCGGGCGCGGCCGCGTACATTCGATCATGGCGGTCGCGTGGAGCGCCGCGTGGACCTCTGTGGCGCGGCCCGAGTGGCTCCGTTTTATGATGAGGTGTGTGCTCACTTCTGGCAAGGATGCCATAGGATCACCCTCGTAGCCCCCGACGCGATCCTGTCACGTGGGGGCAGGCCGAGCAGGCACCGCTCCAGGTAGATGTCGACGCGCGTGTCCTCGCACACGTGCGCAAGGGTGGACCGGCCGATCTCCCACCGGCTCTCGGCCCCGTGCGCCACGCGGTGGATCGTCACACAGCCGTGGCCGTCGATGATCATGGAGAGATGGTTCCGTCCCTGTTGACTCGGCATGGTCCCTCGCAAGACACGATGACGCTGTAGCCGGGTTGTATGCGTCGGTGGGCAATGAGCGGCGCCTGAACGTGCGCGTGCGTGTGCAGCGCGACGCACAAGTAGAAGCCGTCTGCCTGGACGATCAGGTGAAGGTGTTTGGGCATAGATACGGTGACTCTGGAGCCTGGTCGGATGTGGCGGTGAAGGCGCTGGGCTTTGGTCATAGGGTGCATGTCCCGAGGATCACGTTGATGCGCATGCCCTTGTAGATCCTGGTGACCGCCGGCGGCCAGCCAAGACGCCCACCGATGTGGAGCGAGAAGGTGTACCCCGCAACGATCCCGAAGTAGATATGTTTGTGCCTCATGGCTTAGGGGTGTAGGTGCAAGCCCCGAGGTGTACGACGAGGCGTATCCTAGGCGACAAGCAGTTTCCCGTCGTCGGTCGCCAGCACCACGAGCACGTGCCAGTCGGCCCAGACAACCAGCCCGCCGGGCACCAGTTTCGGTTCTATGACCGCGCCCCGTCGAAGTGGCGTGCGCACGTTCCCCCACACTCGGCTCATAGCCTGCGGCGAGGGTTCAGCCTCACGGCGATCACGTCGCCCTCTAGGACCCGGCCGTTGGTGACGGTGATGACGGCGTCCGAGTTAAGCCAGACCACACTGGCGCGGTACTCCGCCCGCTCGATCCAGAAGAATAGGTGCTGCTTCAGGGCTCTAGACACGTGTACAGGTAGATCACAACCGCTGAGTTCTGGGCTGGATCTGCCGTGACGTGCATACCGACCCGCGCGTTAGCGTGGAGCACCAGGGCGTCCCCCCGCCTGTCTGGATCGACTGCGATGTAGAGGTGCTGGTTGTACTTCTTCATCCCCTCCCTCCAAATATGTCACTCTACCTCCCGCCAGTTATGTAAATGCGGATCTCGGCTCGTCGCCGCAGCCTGTAGGCCTTGCGGACGGTCCCGTCCGACTCCAAGACCGCGAAGAACCGGTCGGCGATAAAGGCCAGGCACATCGGTGCACTCATTTCGGTGCGATCCCTCCAATCAGGTAGACGCGGATTGTGGCTAGTCGCCGCGGCCTGTAGGCCTTACGGACGACCCCGTCAGCGTACAGGCTTGCGAAGAACCGGCCGGCTGTAAAGTCCAAGGCCGGCAGTACGTTTATCCCACTCACCGTCGGTCAGGTAGACGTGGACCACGGCCCGTCGCCGTGGCTGGTAGTACTTGACGACGACCCCGTCAGCGTGCAGGCGCACGGTAAAACCGCCTGCGACAAAGCCCAGGGCAGGCAGGCTCATTCTAGTCTCAGCGCACGCCCGCGGGCACGGAGGATGTGGACGTCCCCCGCACCGACCAGGGCCTTGAGAGCCGTCCCGCCCAGCGCGACCACGACCTTGGGCTGGAGCGTGCGAATGCACTCCAGCAGGAGTCCCCGGCAGCAGTGGACCTCGTGCATGGTCGGCGTGCGGTTCTGCGGGGCCGCGCACTGAACCGCGTTGGCCAGCGCCACGTCGGTTTCTGTAAACCCGGCTCGTCGTAGAAGCTCCCGAAGCAGTTGACCGGCCGGGCCCGTGAACGGACGCCCGCTCCTGCGGTCTTCGTCCTGGCCCGGCCGCTCCCCGACAACGAGCGCGAGCCCGGTCCACCCGTCGGGGATCTCCGGCCCCATGAACGGGCGCTGGCAACGCCGCCAGGCCCCGCATTCCTGGCACTCGGGGCGGTGTTCGGCTCCCCGCATGGGCTTATGATACCTCAGCCCGCTTCGGGGAGTAGAGCACCACCGCGGCGCGGTGGCCTCGGTGGTTCTCCAGCAGCTTGAGTCCAACGGCCAGGCTAGCCGCCCGGGCGTCCAGGCGGCACGTCCTACAGACGAGACGGACGCGCTTCTTCAGCATCGCACCCTCCTCACAACTCGCACCCGCCGAGACTCACGGCGACCGTGGCCGCGTCGGGTGGAACCTCGAACGCTGCGACGATGACACGGCGCTCCGGGGTCACGTGGAGTGTGGCGTCAATGTGGCCGAGCTGGTAGAGCGTGCCTATGCGCTTGTACCATTCGAAGACCACGTGGCCTCCGGCGGTCATCGTATACACCTCCGGCCCTGTATGATCAGTTGAATGAGGCGCACGTCGCCCGGTAGAAAGGCTGGAGCCGACACCACGAGCCGGCGCGGGGACGGGCTGTGAAGGTGCACCTCGACACCCGGCCTCTCGGTCACGAAGCCTAGGTGCATCGGATGCATCGTCTGTGCCTTCGGTTTCACGGTTCTGTCACCTCCTCACACCCACCAGTTAGTGCACGGCGCCACTATGACCTCGACGAGCGCGTCGTCGGCCGGCAGCAGCGGCGGGCTGGCCGCAGTGATCTTCAGGTGCAGGCCAGGCGCGGTGTGGAGCGTCGGGTCCACCAGCCACGCGAGGGCGCTGAACACCAGGTGCTTAGCTGACAGACGATCAACGCCCGCCATAGGTATGGCACCATCCGATGTAGACAACGATAGGTTGAGGCGCGTCCCGCCCGGCATTCCTGCTCCACACCCACACCCTGTCGTGTGTGTAGTGGAGTGACGCAAACAGCCCTGGGTGCTCGAAGCAGAGGTGTCGGTAGCGTGTCCTACTCATGAGTCACCAGGCGCACCGCCCGACCACCACGGCGATGCGCGCGCCGCGGGCGAATCGGCGCGCGGACTTCTCCACATGCAGCCCGCCCCCGGGGCAGTGGAGCGACACCCCCCGGGTTCCCTGGCTTGCGTCAACGAAGTAGATATGGAGGCTCATACCTCGACGAGGCCTGCCACGCACGGTTCCACGTAGACGCGGATCTCCTGCTGTGGCCGCCACCGGTGAACGCCGTTCCACACGCGCAGGCGCTCAGGGAAGCAGTGGAGCGACGCGCTTTGCACGTCGTCCTCGAAGTAGAGATGCCGGTTACGCCAGCGTGAGTTCGACCGCGACGACCTGGCCACCACGTTCCCACCCTCCCGCGAGGAACCGGCCCTGGTCTGTCCGACCCAGCCAGCCCTCCACGGCTCCGTGGACCTGGAGCCCGCTGACGAACAGCGGGCAGTTCTCCGCCGCGTGGAAGAGGTGGGCGTTGGCGTGGTTCAGCTCTGCCGACGCCCACAACCCGTGTCGGAGCGGGACCCGGAACTCCCCCGGCCGCGTCTTCCAGGTCTTCGTGGCCCCGGCTCGCCGCCAGGCCTCGATCTGGTGCTGGGCCCCGCCGCGCGGGCCGACGTCCACGCGGCACCGCCCGTAGTGGAACGTGTGGGCGCGGAGCGCCTCCTCCAGCGTCACCATCGCCTACACCTCCGGCTGATAGGAGTCGGGTGTGTAGGTCATCGTCTACACCTCCGGCTGATCTGAGTCGGGTGTGTAGATCATCGTGTCACCCTACCCACAAGCTGTCACCCACAGGCCGGAGCCCCCGAAGGAGCTCGTGGAGCCGCTCTGTCGGTACGACGCGGGTGACGTGGGTGGTGCCACGCTCCCCAGGCTCGCGCCGCCACAGCGTGACGGCGCGGAGATCCGACCGGCCCGGCACCGGCCGGATCCACACAGCACGTTGCAGGCATGGCGTGGTAAGCTTCATTGACGGTCTTCCTCCTTCCACGCCTCGAGGAGCGCCTCGAGGCTGACGGTTGGGTGATGGGCCGCGAAATGTGACCAGGCGTAGAGCGGGCCGTACGCCCGCACGTACGCCCGGTACGTAGCGACGAGCTCACGACGGTTCATCGGTACCTCCTTTCCCCGGCGCGGCGGCGTCGGGCTGTGGGGCGGGAAGCCTAAGCACGCCCCGTCTACACTGAACCTCACGCGGACGGCCCGACCACACTTCGGGCAGACCGCGAACTCCCCGGGGTCGACCCCGTAAGGGATCCCACCGCGGCCTGGCGCGCACCGTCTAGCCATCGCCTTCTCCTCGCAAGAGCCGCTGGGCCCGACAGGCCCAGCAGGTCACTTCCTTCCCCACGCACAGGCACGGCGTGCCGGCGAGCTCGCGGACGAAGCGCCGGAACGCCCGAAGCTGCCGGCTGCCCTGCCCCGTGAAGAAGGCACGGACGTGTTGCCACTGCTCGCCCTCCACCACAGGCATCGGTGCCCCGTCCACGTCGTGGAGCTCGCTGGCGGCAACCTCCAGCACCTCGAGCAGGTAGTGCTCGAGGTCCATCCCACGGCGGTGGGCGTCAGCCCACAGGCGGCGGATCACGGGCGGGATCTTCATCGCCTACACCTCCGGCTGATAGGAGTCGGGTGTGTAGGTCATCGTCTACACCTCCGGCTGATCTGAGTCGGGTGTGTAGATCATCGCGGAGCCCCCGCTCTGAGGACCGTCAGCGCCGCACGCAGCTCACGCCGGGCGTCGCGCAGCCTCACAGAGACGTCGCTCAGTGGACCGCGCGGTAAACGGGCTTGTTGCCGCATCTGCTCGACTTCCTCGCTGATCCGCTGCGCCAGCTCAGCGACGTCCGCTGTGGTGTTGATAAGCTCCTCAACAAGATTCATCCAGCCACCTCCCTAGCAGCCGCGCCCGGACATCCACCGGGACCGCGGCCAGGTCTTTGTAGGGGTACACGGTCACCAGCCGGGCCAGCGGCAGCGCGTGGAGCACGGACCGCGCCAGCTCGGCGGTGTCCGTGTCCACGACCACTACGACCCGGCCCACCGCCCGCGCGCGCAGCGCGGTCAGCGCCTCCCGGTTGACGGCCGTCCCCATGGTCGCGATGCCTAGGGCGCCGGCCATCGCCGCAGCCAGCGCGTCCAGCGGCCCTTCCACCACGCACGTTAGCCGGATCGGCGTGGTGGGGGCGACTACGACCAGGGCCGGTCCGCGCTCGGTGGCCGCGCTGACGTACCGAGGCTCCTGGCCGGCCAACGCCCGGGCCTGCCAGTAGCCCGGGACCGTGGTCGGGATCACGAGCCGCAGCCCGTCCCGGCACTGGGCCGCGTACCAGCCGTGATCCCGGGCCAGCTCCGGATCGAGACCGCGCTTGCGGAGGTAGGCTCGGGCCTCCTCCCAAGCGGCCGGGTCGCGCCGCGGGGTCGCACGACGACGCTCAATGGGCGGGTAAGGCCGCACCATCACGACCGATACACGAACCGAAGGTTCTTCTTCTGGAGATCTGTGTAGATCTCCTGAGCCTTTTGGCGGAGACGCTCCAACGTCTCCGCGTTGAACTCTGGAGCGTCAACGAAGTCCTGTAGCTCGGCCCCCAGCATCAGCACGGCTAGGACCGCCAACGTCTTCTCGTTCGTGGGGTCCTCCCGCATCATGGTGTAGAGGCGCTCCGGCAGCGCGGCACGGAGCGCTTCATCACGCTGCCAGAGCAGGCGAGGCAGCAGGTCCAGTAACTGCCCAGCCGAGGCAACGCGGAGCGCCGCCTCCCAAACGTCACTCGTGGTGACCGAGCTCTGCAGCCGCTTCACCACCTCGGCGACCACGTTGTCCGGGAAGAGAGCCCGGACTAACACCTCTTGGTGCCACTTCGAGAAGACGAGGTCCGGCCGGCGCTGGATCCACCGGCCGAGGTAGGCGAAGGTGCGCTTCGAGACCACCCGGGCCGGCCGCCGAGCCGGGCGGCTCCCGACGAGCCCCTCTGCCAACCACTTGAGCGTGGGGAGAGACTCCTCGACGTCCGCCTGCTCCCGCCCTGGCTCCGGGTAGTTGAACCAGAGCATGCGGTTGACGACGAAGTCCGGCAGGGGCCGGACAAACTCGTTGGCTAGGGCGAGCATTCGGACGCCCGGTTGGAGCCGGTGCCCGTGACATTCCCTTGACGTACACAGGGAGGCGATGGGTGTGATCACCTCCCCCTCGGCCTTGTCGAACTCATCCAAGACCCACAAGACCGGATCGTCTTGGTTGTCCGACCAAGGCCAGCCCGGCGGGCGCGAGTAGGAGGTAACGAGCGCTTCACGGCGGCGGCGGTCCTGTTGCCGCCAGGGCGGGACCAGGACCCCGCCCAGCTCCCACCAGGGCAGGGATTCGAGGATCGTCACCTGGAGCCGCCAGCCCAGCTCGTGAGCGAGCTCCTCGGCCAGGTGGTTCTTGCCCACCCCGACATCCCCCAGGAGCAGGGGGATGCCAAGATCCTGGCCCGGCCCGCCGTCGATCAAGGCTGCCCGGACCAGGTCCTTGATCACCTGACGGTAGGGCGGCCGGGGCTCTTCCGGCGCCGCGGCCGCCTCGGTGGGCTTCTCGCTCTCAGCTTTCTTCTTACCCATCTTCCCCCTCCTTCTCGTTCTTCGCCGCCTTCCAGACAACCACCCCGGCGCTGGGCGGCGGCGTCTGCCCGTCCGGGTCGACAATCACCCACCAGTCCCCGCCCGGGTGCTCCTTAGGCCACCCGTCACCTGGGTAGCCATCGGTCACCCACACAGCGGGGACGCCCGCGCGCCGCTGCGTCGCCGGCGGCAGGAAGCACGTCCCGCCGCCGCCGATTCGTGCGATGACCTCCCGGACGGTCGAGACGTCCGAGCGGTCGACCACGACCGTGTCGGTGCTGAAGACCAGCACCCGCACACGGCGCAGCGGCTTTTCGTCCAGGGCCGCCACGGCCGCGGCGACCGCCTCGTCCGTGATCGACCCGGAGACGTCCAGGATCAGGTCGAGATCGAGGCTCTTTCTCTCGGCCCCGATCCCAAAGCAGTCGGGCAGCGCGGCGTGTTCTCGCCAGACGACCGGACGCGGCTCCCACGCTGCGTGCCCGCGCAGCAGCCGCACCAGCACCCACACCCAGGGCGGCGGCGGGGCCTGGTCGACACCGCGGCCCCAGCCTGGATCGACCCAGGCTTGCTGTGTGAAGTGCTCGTGGGGGTAATCCCGGGCGGTGCTGGCCCGGGCGATGGCTTCGGCGAGCGCAATCACCCCGCCGGGCGAGATGTCGGGCTGCGCCCCGCAGGGGTGCGCCCCCGCGTCGCACTGGCCGAGTCCGCCACACCGCTGTGCGGCGTCGTCGTCGTTCTGCCCCGCGCCGGCACCGCAGAGTTGCGGCGGGCGGTTTCGCAGGGCGTGGTAAGCGGGGACCACGCCCATCGGCGGGAGCCCGAGCCGCTCGAAGGTGACCGACCCGGGGAC
This sequence comes from Armatimonadota bacterium, assembly GCA_031459765.1. Taxonomy (NCBI): domain Bacteria; kingdom Bacillati; phylum Candidatus Sysuimicrobiota; class Candidatus Sysuimicrobiia; order Candidatus Sysuimicrobiales; family Candidatus Kaftiobacteriaceae; genus Candidatus Kaftiobacterium; species Candidatus Kaftiobacterium secundum. Next base: position 25,165 of record JAVKHY010000018.1, read on the forward strand.
GAGCTCGGGCAGGTGTGGGAGGTGGTGGTGGATCACCGCGTCGCTGGCCAGGTTGAGTGTCAGCGGATCCACCGGGCCGTCCCGGCGGAGCTTCCGGGCCAGCAGCGGGTAGCCCATGAGCCAGTGGTTGACCTCATGCTCAAGTATCCCCGCCCGGACGCGGTCGTCCCGGGCGTCCCACGACGAGCGGGGGATCCAGATCGTCTTGCTGTCGAAGTCGGTCGCGGCGGCGAAGCCGTCGACCGGCTCCGGTGTGTACTTGATCTCGAAGCCTTCTAGCGCCCGCCGGACGTACTCCGGCAAGGCGCTGGTGGGGACGAACGGCCTTTCGACACTCACAATCTCACCTCCTGGTGGGGACGAGGCAATCCTCCAGCAGGACTGCAACACGGTCGGCGGGGAGGACATTCACGTAGACGTCCACGTCCGCGCTGGCGTGTAGCCGTGCCAAACACCGCTCCACCGCGACACCAAAGATCACGTAGAAGGCCAGGCGGCGCCGCGGCACGGAGCTAGTCTTTCTAGTAGGAGCGGTGGTTGTCAAGAGGGAATTTCTCCCGGCGGCGCCTGGGCTAGGAGCTCGCCGCGGAGCGGGTCGAGCTCCGCGTCAAGCGCCGCCGTCAGCTGGGCGGCTTCTTGCAGCATCTGCTGGTAACCGCCACGGTCGCCCGTGGCGGCGGCCAGCGCCGTCGCGTAGAGCGCCGTGGACAGCGCTTGGGCGACCACGGCAGCCCTGGAAGCGGCACGGACGAGCTCTGACTCGTTCGCCGTCATAGGTCACACCCCCCGTCCTTTCTGGCGGCGCCGGCCTTTCTGGCGGCGCCGGTGTCTGGACAAAAAAAAAGGGGCCGTGCGCGTTTGACGCACGGCCCCCACCGCGTTAGGCTACGGCCGTGGCGGCCGTAGCCGTCTCGCGGATTCGGACAAGTGCTCGAATCCTGGCCGTGGTACGGGCGTCGAGCCCCGCCCGCTTGGCGAGCGAGGCTATCGCCGCCTCAATGCGCTCCTCCGCCGACTTGGGCGGAGGGATCAGGCCCAATGCTTCCCGGGCCTGTTTTACCACGGCCGCCCACTGGGCGCGCTCGTCCAGGCTCACGCCCCGGGCCAGGGCGTGGGCAACTACACACGCCTGCCCCCAGTTGGGGCAGGGCGTGCTGACGCCCTTCGGGACGAGTCCCAAGTCCCTAAGGGCACGGACGAGGGCCCTAGAGAACGCCCCGCCGGGATTGACCCCGGCTAGGTCGTTCTCCGCCGCGTACGTCGACAGCGCCCGCGCCAGGCGCTCGGGCGCCCGCCGGGCGGCGGCGAGCGCCGCCCGCAGTTCCGACCTGTGATCCATACAGGAACCCCCTTTCTTTAGCGCCTAAGCATACTGCCCTCCCTATCCGGGTTGCGTTCCAACGTCCGCGCCTATCACCTATCCCCATCACCGGGGCAGCGCGTTCGCTGTGCCCCAACTGTCGCCTGCACCCTATGGGGAGTACTGGGGCCGGAATATCCCTAGCTAAGTCCGCGAAAAATAAGGCGAAAATAAGACTTAGCGGGTGTCGAGTACCGTTTGCTGAAACACGGGTTTCAGCGTGTTGCTGAAAGTGGGGTTTCAGCGAGTTGCTGAAACGCTGAAAGTCCGGGCGTGCCACCCCAGGTACCGTGGTGTGGTCTGACCAGCAGACCAGCAGACCAGGAGAGAGGGACCGGGGGCCTGGGGACACGGGGCCCCGGTTAGGTGACGGGCTGTGGCGCCGAACGACGCCGCAGGGGGGGAC
>JAVKHY010000019.1 GCA_031459765.1 Armatimonadota bacterium
GCCTGGAGGGGATGGGCGACCTCACCGGCGCGGCCCTGGTCGTGGCGATGCTGGTCGTGCCCACGGCGGGGCTGTTTCTGCTCGAGCGCTACGTCGTGGCCCGGCGGGCCTACGTCACCGTCACCGGACGGGGCTCGCGCATGGAGCGGGCCCCGACCCCGCGCCTGCTGCGGTGGATCGTCGTGGGGATCTGCGCCGTGACCACCGTCATGATCGGGCTGGTGTACTTCGGCGTCATCGCCGGGGCCTTTACCGCCATCTGGGGACGGGACTGGTCGTTGTCACTGACGCACTGGCACCTCGCCGCGGAGCGCATGGGGAGCCTGTGGACCAGCGTGAAGATCGGCGTGCTGGCCGGGCTGATCACCGCGACCATGGGCGTCCTGGTGGCCTTTCTTACCTCGCGGCGGCTGCCGCTGCGTCAGGCCCTGGACTTCCTGGCCGTGCTGCCCGGCGCACTGCCCGGCGTCTTCGTCGGCGTCGGGTTCGTGCTGGCCTTCAACCGGACGCCGCTGGGCGGGACCCTGTGGGTCCTGGCGATCGCGCTGGCCTTCTGGCACCTGCCCATGGGCTATCAGGCCGCCTCCGCCCGGCTGCGCCAGATCGAGCGCTCGATCGAGGAAGCGGCGATCAACCTGGGCGCCTCCGGCCTGCGCGTCCTGTGGGACGTCTACCTGCCGTTGCTGCTGCGCGGACTCGTCGAAGCGTTCTCCGTGTCGTTCATCCGCGCCGTCACCAACGTGAGCATCGTCGTCTTCCTGATCGCCCCCGGGCAGCTGGTGGCCACCTTTGTCATCCTGGGGATGATCCAGAGCAACACCTGGGGCGCCGCCGCGGCGCTGACCACCATGCTGCTGGCGCTGACCTTCGTCGCCATCGGGCTGACCTGGCTGGCCGTCGGCCGGGTGGGGCGCCTCCCGGCGATGGGATAGGCACCGATGATCCACGTCCGATTGCGGGAGGTCACGAAGCGCTTCGGCCAGGTCGTGGCCGTGGACCGGGTGTCGCTGGAGGTGCCGGAGGGCAGCTTCACCACGCTGCTGGGGCCCTCGGGCTGCGGCAAGACGACGCTGCTGCGCCTGATTGCCGGCTTCTACTATCCCGACGCCGGCGAGGTCTTCATCCGCGATACCCGCGTCACGGATGTTCCGGCCCATCGCCGCAATGCGGCGATGGTCTTCCAGGAATATGCGCTGTTCCCTCACATGACCGTGGCGGAAAATGTCGGGTACGGCCTGCGCATGCGGCGGGTCCCCGGAGCCGAGCAACGGCGCCGGATCCAGCAGGTCCTGGAGCTCGTCGGGTTGAGCGGCCAGGAGCACAAGTTTCCCCACCAGCTGTCCGGCGGACAGCAGCAGCGCGTGGCCCTGGCCCGGGCGCTGGTCGTGGAACCGGAGGTGCTGTTGCTGGACGAGCCCCTCAGCAACCTCGACGCCAAACTGCGGGTGCGGGTGCGGACGGAGATCCGCCAGCTGCAGCAGCAGCTCCGCAAGACGGTGATCTACGTCACCCACGACCAGGAGGAGGCGCTGGCCATCTCCGACCGAATCGCGGTGATGGAGCACGGGCGCATCCAGCAGATCGGCACGCCGCTGGAGATCTATCACCACCCGGCCAACCGCTTTGTGGCCGACTTCGTGGGGCTGGCCAACTTCCTGGAGGGCGAGATGCACGCGGGGGGGCAGGTGCGGGCCGGGGAGATCGTGCTGCTGGTGCCCGACGGACCCCGATCGGGGACACGGGTCACCCTGGTGCTGCGCCCGGAGGCCATCAGACTCCACGCCCGTCCGCCGCAGGAGGCGGTGAACGTCCTCCGGGGACGGGTGACGACGGCGAGCTTCCTGGGCACCCTGGCCCGATACTGGGTGGACGCCGCCGGGCGGACCTGGCTCGTCGATGTCCCGTCGCCCGGCGAAGGGATCCTGAGCGGAGAGGTGTTTCTGGAGATCCCTCGCGAGCGGATTCATATCCTGGGCGCAGACCGGGGGGAGGGGTAGGGCCGTGACAGGGGCCGCCCCCCGGGTCACGTCCGGCGCAGTCTCGAGGAGGCCGTAGCGGAACGATCGAGGAGGTGGCGATGGGTAGGTGGGATCTGCCGCCCAAAGGCGGCCACATGGACAAGCGCACGGGCATCTACCTCCAGACGATGACGATGCGCGACATCGAGGAGCGCCTGGCCAAAAACGACGTGCTGATCGTGCCCTTGGGGGCGACCGAAGCGCACGGGCCGAACGCGCCCATCGGGGAGGACATCTTCCTGGTCACCCGCATGGCGGAGGCCGTGGCCGAGCGCACGGGCTGCACGGTGAGCGAGCCGCTGTGGTGGGGTTCGCACCCCTACCACCATCTGGGGATGCCCGGCACCGTGGTCATCCCCGAGGACGTCTTCACCGCCTTCCTCCGGGCGATGATCGCCGGCTTCTGGAACATGGGCTTTCGCAAGCAGATCCTGCTCAACGGCCACGGACAGGAGTACGTCATCCCCACCGCCATCCACCAGTTCGGCAAGCGCTACCGCGTGCCGGCGCTGATCGTGAACCTGAACTGGTACCACGCCGTCCCCGAGCACTTCAAGCTGAAGCAGGACGGCGGCCCCTACGAGACGCCCTTCATCCACGCTGACGAGGTGGAGACCTCCTGGTGCCTGGCCCTGTTTCCCGAATTGATGAAGCAGGAGTGGGCGGAAGACAACACCCCCTTCGGCTTCCTCCCCGAGGGGCACGTGGACAAGGCCGGCAACCTGCTGCGCCGTCCCATCAACTGGTACGGCCACGTCGGCGCGGGGCCCATCGAGGTGAAGGCTTACATCGAGGGCGTCGTGGGCAAGCCCAGGCTCGCCGCGGCGGAGAAGGCCCTGCCCGGGGTGGAAGCCCTGCTGGACTACCTGGAGCGGCTGGTCACCGACATCCTCAAGACCTTTCCCCCCGGCCAGCTGCCGCCCATCGATCTGGTCACAGAGCGGGACAGGGAGGAACTGGAGGCGGTGCTCAAGGGCCCGGCCCGCGGCGGGAAGAGCATCTACGCCCTGGGCTGGCCGCCATGAGTTCCCGAAGGTGCGTAAGCACCGAGGGGATGCGTTGACGAAGGGATGCGTTGATTATGAAGCTGAGTCTCGTCGTGTCGCTGGAGGAGACCGCTTTTGCCGCCGTCGCCGTTCGCGGGTCCTGGCGGGACGGCCTCCGCATGGCCGCCGAACTCGGCTACGATGGTGTTGAGCTGGCCGTGCGGGATCCGGGGGCGGTCGACGCCGGCGCCGTCGCCGGTGCGCTACGGGACCTGGGGCTGCCGCTGGTCGCAGTGGGCACGGGGCAGGCCTACCTGGCCGAAGGATTGAGTCTGTCGGACGCCGCCGACGACGTCCGCCGCCGGGCCGTCGAGCGGATGGAGGCGCACATCCGCTTTGCCGCCCGGTTCGGGGCGGCGGTGATCGTGGGGCTGTTGCGGGGCCGGGCCGGGGGCGAGCCGGCCGCCGCCCGGCGGCGGCTGGAGCAGTCGCTGGCCGCCATCCTGCCCGCCGCCGAACGGGAGAAGGTGCCGGTCCTGATCGAGCCCATCAACCGCTACGAGACGGATCTGCTGACGACGATCGGCGATGCCGTGGCCCTCAGTGAGCGGCTGGGGTCCGCATCCCTGGGCGTCGTGGCGGACACCTTCCATATGAACATCGAGGAGGCGGCGCCGGAGGCGGCGCTGCGTGCGGCGGGTCCCCGGCTGCGCCACGTGCACGCCGCCGACAGCAACCGGCTGGCTCCCGGGTGGGGGCACCTCGATTTTTCGTCGATTGTCAGCACGCTGCGCGAGATCGGGTATCGGGGGTTCCTGTCCGCCGAAATCCTCCCGCGGCCCGACCCGCGGGCCGCGGCCCAGCAGTTCCTCGCGCACCTGCGTCCGCTGCTGGGAGAGGCAGTCCATCCGAAGGGGGGATACGTGTGAGGAATGCCATCCTGATGGTCCTGGCGCTGGTCCTGGCCCTGTTCGGCGTGGCCACGGCGGCGCCGGCCGGAAAAGTCACCGTCCTGTGCAGCCCGAACCCGGCCTGGTGCGACGCCGTCAAGGCGGAGTTTCCCAAGGCTACGGGCATCCAGGTGGACTTTGTCCGCCTGAGTTCGGGCGAAGCGCTGGCCCGGCTGCGGGCCGAGCGCCAGAACCCGTCCTTCGACGTGTGGTTCGGGGGTACGGGCGATCCGCATATTGTGGCTAACGAGGAAGGCCTCACCGAGTTCATCCGTCCCGCGGCGTGGAACGACCTGCGGCCGGAGTTCCGCGAGGCCGTGGCCGGCAAGTACATCCCGCTCTACGCCGGGATCCTGGGCTGGGCGCTGAACGAGCGCCTGCTGAAGGAGAAGAACCTGCCCGTCCCCCGCACCTGGAAAGATCTGGCCGACCCCCGCTACCGCGGGCTGGTGGCGTATCCGAACCCCAACACCTCGGGGACGGGCTACACGATGCTGGCCACCCTGGTCCAGATCTACGGGGAGCGGGCGGCCTTCGACCTGTTGAAGGCGATCCACAAAAACGTCGCGGAGTACACGCGCAGCGGCGCGGCGCCGGGGCAGCTGGCCGGCCGGGGCGAGGTGGCGATCGGCGTCACCTTCATCCACGACGCCGTAGACCAGGTCCTGAAGGGATTCCCCATCACCTACAACGCGCCCAGCGACGGGACGGGCTACGAGATCGGCGGGCTCAGTCTGGTCAAGGCCACGCCCAACCGCGCCAACGCCATCACCTTCATCAACTGGGCGCTGACGCCGGCGGCCCAGAGCCTGGCCGCCAGCCACGGGCAGTCCTACCAGATCCCGTCGAACAGCAAAACGCCCATCCCCAGCATCGCCCCGCGCTTCGAGTCGTTCAGGGTCATCAAGTACGACTTCGTGAAGTACGGGAGCGCGGCGGTCCGCGACGGGCTGGTGAAGCGGTGGACGACGGAGGTCTTCCCGCTGCCCAAGTAGGGCCGGCGACGGGGAGGCCGGGGCCTGCTCCCCCGGCCTCCCTTCCGTTCGACGAGGTGAGATGGCCCGAGTCCTGACGGTTCCGGCCGTGCGCGCCGGACCCAACCTGACGCTGCTGGCCTGGAGCACGCTGACCCTCCTCGGCGGGCTCCTGCTACCCTGGACGCGGCCGGGACGCGACCTGTTCGTCTTCCTGCCGGAGGCGACGGGCGCCGCCCTGGCGCGCGACACCCCGCTGGTGGCGGCGATCCTGGCCGCGGCGCTGCTGGGGGCGGGCGTGGCGCTGCTGCCGTGGCCGAATGCGCAGCGGGGCCGCGCCGCCGTGGCCCTGGGTGCGGCGGGCGTGGCGCTGGTCGTCCTCCGCCTCTTCGGCGTCGGTCAGCCCTTCGGCTGGGGCGCGGTGGTGGCGGCGCTGGGGTTTCTCGCCGTGCTGGGGACGGGGCTGGCCCTGTCGGGAGTGCTGCGGGCGGACCCCTTCATCGCCGGCAGCATCCTGTGGGTGGCCGCTTTCGTCCTGATCTTCATCCTCTTCCCGCTGTGGGCCGTGCTGGAGGCCAGCGTGGTGGTCAGGGGCCGCTTCACGCTGAGTGTGGTGGCAGAGACGCTGCGTTCACCGGGCTTCTTCCTGTTGAACAACCCGGCGACGCCGAGGAACGAAACCGCCCTGGCCCTGGCCGCAGGAGGCCTCGCGGTGGTGCTCATGCTTTTCGTGCAGGTCGGCCGGCGTCGTCGGCCGACGGTATGGACTCCGGCCGTCGGAGCGGGAGCCTTCGTCCTCGCCGCGCTCTACCTCGGCTTCGGGGCGCTGAGGAACAGCGTGCTCCTGGCCATCGTGGTCGGGGTGATCTCCACCGCGCTGGGGTTTCTCTTCGCCCTGCTGGGGGAGCGCTCGCGCCTGCCCACCCGGAGGCTGCTGGGGCCTTTCTCCATCCTGCCCATCATCACACCGCCCTTCGTCCTGGGGCTGGCCATGATCTACATGTTCGGCCGGCGGGGGTTCGTCACGTACCAGGTGCTCGGCATCTCCACGAACATCTTCTTCGGTCCGCTGGGGGTGGCCGTGGCCCAGATCCTGGCCTACGCCCCGATCGCCTACCTGGTGCTGCAGGGAGTGGTGCAGGCCCTGGATCCGGCGCTGGAGGAGGCGGCGGAGACCCTGGGCGCCTCGCGCTGGCACATTCTGCGCACCGTGATCTGGCCCCTGGCGCGCCCCGGCATCGCCAACGCCTTCCTGCTCGTGGCCATCGAGAGCCTGGCCGACTTCGGCAACCCGATCATCATCGGCGGGGGCAAGCCCTTCCTGGCCACGGAGGTCTTCTTCGCCATCATCGGCCGCTTCAACCCCAACGAGGCCGCCGTCTACGGCGTCGTGCTGCTGCTCATGACCCTCTCCATCTTCCTCCTCCAGCGCTACTGGGTCGGTCGCCGCTCCTATGTCACCGTCACGGGCAAGCCCTCCGGGGCGAGGCCGCGGCCGTTGCCCGCCCCGCTGGATTACGGCGTCTCCCTGGTCTTCGTGGCCTGGATGGTCCTCATCGTCGCCCTGTACGGGTCGGTCTTCGTGGGCAGCCTGACCAAGCTGTGGGGGTTCGACTACACCTTCACCCTGGAGCACCTGCGCAACCTCTCCCCCACGGGGTGGAAGGTCTTCTGGACCAGCACCAAGCTGTCCGCCTACGCCGCGATTCCCTCCACCCTGCTGGGGTTTCTCATCGGCTACCTGGTCACCCGCATCGAGTTCCCGGGACGTGCCGCCCTGGAGTTCAACTCCATGCTCTCCTTTGCCGTGCCGGGCACGGTGATGGGCATCGGCTACATCCTGGCCTTCAACCAGGGGGCGCTGCTGCTTACCGGGACCTCCACGATCATCATCCTGGCCTTCGTCTTCCGCAACATGCCCGTGGCCATCCGCTCCGGGGTGGCGGCGATCCACCAGATCGACCGCTCCCTGGAGGAAGCCAGCACCATGCTGCGGGCTAACGCCCCGACCACCCTGCGGCGGATCGTCATGCCCCTGGTGCGCCCGGCGCTGCTGTCGGGGCTGGTGTTCGCCTTCGTCCGGGCGATGACGGCGGTGAGCCAGGTCATCTTCCTGATCACCCCGCAGCACAGCCTGGCTACGACCCAGATCCTCACCTACATCGAATACGGCTCGCAGGGCCGCGGCGCGTCGCTGGCCAGTTTGCTCACGGTCTTCATGATCCTGGTCATTCTCGCCCTCTACCTGGTCAATCGCCGCCTGGATGTGCGGGCGGCGCGGGAGCTGGCCCAGACATGACGGGGACGGCGCCGGCGCAGTCCGCCGTCCCGGTGCGCCTGGAGCGGGTGAGCAAACGCTTCGGCCCCGTCGTGGCGGTGGACGACGTCACCCTGGAGATCCCCCCCGGCCGGCTGGTCACGCTGCTCGGGCCGTCGGGGTGCGGAAAGACCACCACCCTGCGGATCATCGCCGGCCTCGAGGTGCCCAGCGCGGGGCGCGTCTTCATCGGCGAGGAGGACGTGACTCCGCTGCCGGCGAGCACGCGCAGCGTGACAATGGTCTTCCAGTCCTACGCCCTCTTCCCCCACCTCACGGTCTTCGAGAACGTGGCCTACGGGCTGCGGATCATGAAGCAGCCGGAGGCGGAGATCCGGGCCCAGGTGGGGGCGGTGCTGGATCTGGTGGGGCTGCCGGGGGTCGGGGAGCGCTTCCCGGCGCAGCTCTCCGGCGGCCAGCAGCAGCGGGTGGCGCTGGCCCGCGCCCTGGTGATGAAGCCCAAGGTCCTGCTCTTCGACGAGCCGCTGTCCAACCTGGACGCGAAGCTGCGCAAGCGCGTGCGCGGGGAGATCCGCGACCTGCAACGGCGGCTGGGCATCACCAGCATCTACGTCACCCACGACCAGGCCGAAGCACTGGCCCTTTCCGACATCATCGTCGTCATGAACCAGGGCCGGGTGGAGCAGGTAGGCTCGCCCTTCGATCTCTACCGACGGCCGGCCACCCGTTTCGTGGCCGATTTCATCGGGGAAGCCAACCTCCTGCCCGGCCGCTACAGCGACGGCAGCGTGGCGGTGGGCCCCTACGTCTTTCCCTTCACCCAACCCGGGGTGGCTCCCGGTCCGGTCACGGTGGTGGCGCGGCCCGAGGCCGTTCAGGTGGAGACCGAGGGCCAGGGGCTGCCCGGCACCATCCGCTCCGCCTTCTTCATGGGCACGACCATCGACTACCTGATCGACACGCCGGCCGGCGAGGTCAGCGCCAGCGAGCCGCCCCGGGCCCGGGGCGTGCTGCCGGTCGGGACCGAGGTCCGGTTGCAGTTCACCGACGCCGGGATCTACCTGCTGGCAGAGGACGGGAGGTGAGGGCATGGCCCTGCGGTACGCCATCGGCGACTACACATTCCACCCCGAGGAGTTCTTCCCGCGGGAGCTGTTCGACCGTATCACCGACACCCGGGTGACCCGGCCCGAGGTGGTGGCGGAGGAGGCGCAGGCGCGCCGGCGCCGCCCCCGGCTGACCCGCGACGGCCGCCTGACGATCCTCGCCGCCGACCACCCGGCCCGCATGGTTACCGCGGTGGGCGACGATCCGCTGGCCATGGGCAATCGCTGGACGCTGCTGGCCCGCATCCTGCGCGTCATCACCGCCGAGGAGTTCGACGGCGTGATGACGACGCCCGACATCATGGAAGACCTCTTCATCGTGCACCGCCTGGACAAAGAGTTGGGCGGCCCGGGGTTCCTGGATCAGAAGGTGCTGCTGGGCTGCATGAACCGCGGGGGACTGTCCGGGGCGGCCTTCGAGCTGGACGACCGCATGACGGCCTTCACCCCGGAGATGATCGCCGCCCGGCGCCTGGACGGCGCCAAAGTCATGTTCCGGCTGGAACCCCGCGAGCCGGCCTCGCTGGACACGATGATGTACTGCGTCGAGGCGATCAACGCCTGTCAGGCCCGAGGGATCCCGGTGTTCCTGGAAGCGCTGATGGTGGAACACGTGGACGGCAAATACAAAACCCTGAAGAACGCGGAAGCGCTCATCAAAGTCGTCAGTGTGGCCTCCGGGCTGGGGAGCGCCTCCGCGTTGACCTGGTTGAAGATCCCCTACTGCGAGGGCTTCGAGCGCGTGGCGGAGGCCACCACCTGCCCGATTTTGATGCTGGGCGGCGAATCGCGCGGCGATCCCACGGGCATCCTGCTGGAGTTCGCGGCCGGAATGCGCGCCGGCGGCACCGTGCGGGGAGCGCTGGTCGGCCGCAACGTCACGTTCCCGGGGCGGGACGACCCGCTGGCCGTAGCCCTGGCCGTGGACGCCATTGTGCACCGGGGCTTCAGTGCCGAGGAGGCGGCGGCCTATCTGGCCGAGGTGCGGGGGCGGGGGATGGACCGTTTCACCCGCTGGCTGTCGCGATGAACGTCATCGTCCTCGTCCTGGACAGCCTGCGCCAGGACCACGTGGGCGTCTACCACGGGGAGCGGTCGGTGTTTCCCGACCTTCCCCCTGCGGAGACGCCGCACCTGGACGCCTTCAGCCGGGAGTGCGTGGTCTTCACCAACGCCTATCCCGAGTCGCTGCCCACCATCCCGGCGCGTTATGTGCTCATGACCGGCCAGCGCGCCCTGCCCTTCCGCCCCTGGGCGCCCCTGAGCCCCTACGACCTCACCATCGCCCAGCTCCTCCGGTCGGAGGGGTACGTCTGCGGCCTGATCTCCGACTGCTATCACTACCGCGCCCCGGGGATGAACTACCACCAGGGCTTCCACGCCTACCACTGGATCCGCGGACAGGAGTACGATCCCTGGGAGTCGGCCCTGCCGCGGCGGGATCCGGCGGGCTATGTCAACGCCCACTACCCCGAAGAGTGGCGCCAGCGCGTGGCGCAGTTCCTGGCCAACACCGACGGCTTCGCCGCCGAGGAGGACTGGTTCCCGGCCCGGGTCGTGGACCAGGCGGTGGCCTGGCTCCGGCGCCATCGGGACCGGGAGAAGATCTTCCTCTGGGTGGACTCCTTCGACCCCCACGAACCGTGGGATCCGCCGCCGCGGTTCGACAGGTACGCGGTCGGCGCGCGCCGAGGTCCGCGGCTCATCCTTCCGATGGGGGGACCGATGGAGCGTTGGGCCTCGCCCGACGACGTCACCCATATTCGCGGGCTCTATGCCGGCGAGGTCTCCTTTGTCGATCACTGCCTCGGGCGGTTCTTCGCCTCGCTCCGAGAACTCAACTACCTCGACGACTCCCTCGTCGTCGTCCTCGCTGATCACGGTCATCCCCTGGGCGACCACGGGAAGTTCCTCAAGGGGCCCGACCGGCTCTACAGCGAACTCCTCCGCGTCCCGTTCCTGGTGCGGCTTCCCCGGGGCCGCGGCGGCGGCCGGCGCAGCGAGGCCCTCGTCCAGTTCCAGGATCTGCTCCCCACCGTGCTGGACCTCATCGACGCGCCCGGGGACCGGGAGTTCATGCACGGGCGGTCCTTCGCCGCCGTGCTCCGCGGGGAGACGGACGAGCATCGGGAGGCGATCATCACCGGCTACCACGAGGGGATCGACCGCTGCATCCGGACCCGGCGGTACAGCTACATCATGCGGCCGGCGGGGGAGGCCGACGAGTTGTACGACCTGACGGAAGATCCTCAGGAGCGGCGCAACCTGGCGGCGGAGCACGGCGAGGAAGCGGAGCGGCTGCGGCGGCTCCTCGGTCCGGCCTACCGCCCCCGGCGGCGGCGGGGCCGCGGCGTGCAGGGGAAGTACGAGCTGGCTTCATCGGGCATCGACGAGGCCGTGATCGGCAAACACTAGCGGGGAGGAGAGGGAGGACACCTTGGCGGCGCTGAGAGGCAAGCTGGTCGTCGGCCAGTCCGGCGGTCCCACCGCGGTGATCAACGCCTCGCTGGCCGGCGTGATCCAGGAAGCGGTCCAGCACGAGGAGATCACCGGGATCTACGGGATGCGGCACGGCGTGGAGGGCCTGCTGCGCGAGGAGCTGATCGACCTGGAGGCGGAGTCCGCGGAGACCGTCGAGCTCCTCAAGCACACCCCGTCCGCCGCGCTGGGATCGTGCCGCCACAAACTGGAGGAGGCCGACTACGGGCGCCTTCTGGAGATCCTGCGCGCCTACGACATCCGGTACTTCCTCTATATCGGCGGCAACGACTCGGCGGACACCTCGCACCGGCTGGCCCGCCTGGCGCAGCAGGAAGACTACGAACTGCGCGTGATCGGCATCCCCAAGACCGTGGACAACGATCTGGTGGGCACCGACCACTGTCCCGGCCATCCCAGCGTGGCCCGCTGGCTGGCCGTCTCCGTGCGGGATGCGGGGCTCGACACCGAAGCGATCGGGGTCGTGGACACGGTGAAGGTCATCGAGACCATGGGCCGCGACACCGGATGGATCACCGCGGCCACGGCGCTGGCCCGGACCCACGAGGACGCCGCGCCGCATCTGATCTATCTCCCCGAGCGGCCCCTCCGCCGCGAGCAGCTCCTGGCCGATGTGGAGGCGGTGTACCGCCGCCTGGGGCATGTGGTGATCACCGTCTGCGAAGGCCAGAAGGACGAGCGGGGCCGCTACCTGGCCGCCTCCACGAGGGCCGTGGACGTGGACCGTTTCGGCCATCCACAGCTGGGAGGCGCCGCCGCCGTCCTCTGTGACCTCATCGCCACCGAGCTCAAGCTCAAAGCCCGGTTCGACAAACCCGGCACGATCCAGCGGGTCAGCGCCGTGCTGGCCTCGCCGGTGGATGTCGAGGAGGCCTGGCGGGTGGGACAGGCGGCGGTGGAGCAGGCCGTGGCGGGCCAGACGGACCAGATGGTGGTTCTGCGACGGGAGCGCGACGAGCCCTACCGCAGCGGGATCGGTCTCGTGCCGCTGGAGACGGTGGCCAACCGGGTCCGGCCGGTTCCCGATGAGTTCATCGCGCCGGCGGGGAACGACGTCACGGAGGCGTATCTGAGGTACATCCGGCCGCTGATCGGCGGGCCGCTGCCGGCGTACGCCCGGCTGCGGGGAAAGGGGGTGCAGCGACCCTGATGCCCCGCTTTGCCGCAAACCTCACGATGCTCTTCACGGAATATCCGTTCCTGGAACGGTTCGCGCGGGCGGCCCACGCCGGCTTCCGGGCCGTGGAATACATGTTTCCCTATCAGGAGGATCGGGACGGGATCGCCCGGGCCCTGCGGGAGTACGGGCTGACCCAGGTCCTGTTCAACCTGCCGGCGGGGGACTGGGCGGCGGGGGACCGGGGCATTGCCGCCGACCCCGCCCGGCGCGAGGAGTTCCGACGGGGGGTGGCCGAGGCGGTGGAGCTGGCCCGGCGCTTCGGCTGCACCCGCCTCAATTGCCTGGTCGGGAAGCGGCGCGACGATGTGTCGGCCGCAGAACAGTGGGCGTGCCTGGTGGACAACGTGCGCTTCGCCGCCGCGGAACTCGAGCGGGCGGGGATCACGCTTCTCGTGGAGCCCGTGAACACCTACGACATCCCCGGCTTCTTCCTCCATACCTCGGCACAGGCGGTCCGGCTCCTGGACGACGTCGGCGCGCGGAACGCGCGCCTGCAGTACGACGTCTACCACATGCAGCGCATGGAGGGGAACCTGGTGGATACCATGCGGCGGCTGCGGGACCGCATCGGGCACGTCCAGATCGCCGATGCGCCGGCTCGGCACGAGCCGGGAACGGGGGAGATCCACTTCCCCTATGTGCTGCGCGAGCTGGACGCCCTCGGCTACCAGGGCTACGTCGGGCTGGAGTACCGGCCGTCCGGACGGACGGAGGACTCCTTCGGCTGGATCGAGGCGATGGGGTTTCGCCGGGCAATCGGATGAGGCAGGAGGCAACCCAGCGGGGGGTGGTGGAGATGAGGAGAACGCTGGTGGTCCTGACGGGGGTGCTGGCGCTACTGGCGCTGCTGCTGCCGCCGGCGCAGGCCCAGCGCGTGGTGGTGATCCGGGCTTGGACGATCGGGCCCGACAACCCGTCGGTGACGCGGTACAACAATCTGGTCACCGCGGCGGAGCGGTTGAACAGCGACCTGCGCCGTGAGGGCGCGGGAGTGCAGGTCAAGGTGGAAGGGTTCTTCGACACCACCAACTGGGATTCGTATCTGCGCCGCGTGCTGCTGGGCTTCCAGAGCAACGAGGGGCCGGACATCGTCCAGGCCAACGCCTCGCTGAACGCGACCTGGGCGGAAGGGGGATTCATCATCCCGCTGGACGCCTATCTCCCGCGGCACCGGCAGTTCGCCGACGTCGTGCCCTCCCTGTGGGACGCCCTGAAGTACAAGGGGAAGATCTGGGGCGTACCTCAGGATACCGAGGCCCGGCCGCTGTACTTCAACAAGGTCCTGCTGCGGCAGCTGGGCTGGACGGAGGCCCAGATCGCGGCCCTGCCCGACCGGCTGGCGAAGGGCGACTTCACCTGGGACGACGTCCTGGCCGCGGCGCGCGAAGCCGTCCAGAAGCGCGTGATCGAAGCGGGAAAGGGTTACTACCACCGGCCGGTCAACGGACCGGACTTCATCCAGTGGTACCGCTCCTTCGGCGGCCGCATCTTCGACGAGGCGACGGGCCGGCTGGTGATCACCAGGGCCGCCCTGTTGCGCTACTATACCTGGATCCGGACCGGCGTGGAGGCGGGGGTCATCGAGCGGGACCGGCTGAACAACGACTGGAACCGCTTCTTCCAGCCGGTCACCGACGGCAAAGTCCTGTTCTTCTCCGGCGGCACCTGGCAGTGGGCCGAGATGGCGCAGTTGTGGGTCCACAACAAGGGCGGCGAGGAGTGGTTGTTCGCCACCTTCGGCTACGGGCCGCACCCGACCCATGTGAAAGGCGGTAAGGCCATCACCATGTCCAACCCGCAGGCCTACTTCGTCTCGGCCAAATCGGCCAACAAAGACCTGGCTGTCCGGCTCCTGGCGTACACGACCACGCCGGACCTGGACGCCAAGCACGCCGTCGGCAGCGCCCACCTGCCCGTGCTGAAGACTACGGCCCGGATGATCAACAACAGGTTCCTCAAGGAGGTCAGCTACCTCCTCAACTACACGACCTTCGCCCCGGCCCATCCGGACCTCTCCAAGTGGCAGGATGCGATCTTCCGCGGGTTGTCCGCGGTAGAGTCCGGTCAGGTGCCGCCGGCCCAGGGGGTGGAGTTCGTGGTGAACGAGATGCAGCGCACGATCGGGAACCAGCTGCTCGTTGAATGAGGTCCGCAGGGGAAGGGCTGGAGCGTGCCCTTCCCCTGCGCTGCTTTGTCCGGGAAGAGGAGGAGCGGCCCAATGGCTCACGAGGCGGTGTGGGGCGAGCGCGCGTCTGGGCACGCTCGTCGTCTGACGAGCCGCTACCTGGCGCCGGCCCTCTTCCTCGCCCCGGCGACGGCGCTCATCGTGCTGTTCTTCCTGCTGCCCGTCCTCACCACCCTTGGCCTGTCGCTGACCGACATCTCCACGCTGACCTTCCGCCAGCCCCGGTGGGTGGGGGTCGCCAACTACCGCCAGCTGCTGGGCGATCCCTTCCTGGGCCGGATCATGGCCAACACGGCGCGTTACGTCCTGCTGACATTGCTCTTCAACGTGGGGATGGGGCTGGTGCTGGCGCTGCTCACCACCTCGGTGCGGGAGCGGTACGGCGGCCAGGTCCGTGCCCTGTGGCTGTTGCCGCGCATCCTCCCGCCGGTGGTCTACGTCTTCATCTGGCAGGGGCTGACACGGGAGGCGCCCTTCGGGCTGGTCAGCGACGTCCTGGGCGTGTCCAAGAACTGGATCACGGCCTCGCCCTGGACCGTGATCATCCTGGCCAACGGGCTCGTCGGGGCCTCCTTCGGCATGCTCATCTTCACCTCGGCCATCCGTGCCATCCCCCTCGACCTTTTCTACGCCGCCGCGGTGGACGGGGCCACCAGCGGGCAGACCGTCCGGCGCGTGGTGCTGCCGCTGCTCCGGTGGCCGATCCTGTTCGTCACGGCCTACCAGACGCTGTCACTGCTCACGTCCTTCGAATACATCCTCCTGCTCACCAACGGGGGACCCGGATTCTACACCACGACGGTGTGGGCCCTGCACGCCTACCAGCTGGCGCTGCAGAACTACTTTGGCAACGTCCAGTTTGGACTGGGCGCGGCCATGGCCGCCGTGCTCGTTGTGATCGGGCTCGTCGTGTCGCTGCTGTACCTGCGGGTCTTCAATTTCCGGGCTTTGGTGACCGAGCCCAAGGTCGAGGTCAACTGATGCCCCTGCTCCCGCCGCGCTGGCGACTGCTCCTCATCGTCCTGGCGGTCCTCACCGTGCCCATCGCCTCGGGAGTCCTGTGGCTGTTCCTCACCGGTACCTTCCACCGGGTGCACGGCCTGGTCCCCGTGCCGCCGGCGGCGCCGGCCAACTGGCGGTTTCTCTGGCAGGCCGTGGGCGGCCGCCCACCGGTGTACGTCGCCATCGTCAACTCGCTGATCTTCGCCGTCCTGGTCGCCGCCCTCGAGGTGGTCGTCTCCTCGATGGCCGCCTACGCGATCTCGCGGATGTCCTTCCCCGGGCGGCGCCTCTACCTGGGGCTGGTCCTGGTGTTGCACGCGTTTCCCGCGGTAAGCCTGATCATCGCCATCTTCTACATCCTGCGGCTGCTCGGGCTGTTCGACACGCTGACCGGGGTCATTCTCGTCAAGGCCGCGCTCGAACTGCCCCTGGGGATCTGGCTGATGAAGGGGTTCTTCGACACCCTCTCCTGGGAGATGGAGATGGCCGCCCTGGTGGACGGGGTGTCGCGCTGGCGCCTGTTCTGGAGGGTGGCGCTGCCCCTGGTTCGCCCGGGGCTGCTGGCGCTGGGCACCTTCGCCCTGCTGTCGGCCTGGGGGGAGTTCATCCTGCCCTACACTCTGATCGTCAGTTCCCAGCGCACCCTGATGTCGAGCTATCTGCAGACCTTCCTCACCGAGGGCTATTCCGACTTCGGCATGGTGGCGGCGGTGGGGGTCGTCTACGCCCTGCCGGTCATCGTCCTCTTCGCCGCGGGCCAGCGCTACCTGTTGAACATCTACGGTGGGGGCCTGAAGGGATGAAGGGAATCGCCGTCCGGCTGGAAGGGCTGACCAAGCACTTCGGCAAGGTCGTCGCGCTGCAGGCGCTGGACCTGGACGTCCGCGCCGGCGAGATGGTGGCCTTTCTCGGTCCCTCGGGATGCGGTAAGACCACGACCCTCCTCATGATCGCCGGGATCTACCGTCCCACCGCCGGGGCCATCTACTTCGGCGACCGCCGCGTGGACCATCTGCACCCCCGCGACCGGGATGTGGGAATGGTCTTTCAGTCCTACGCGCTGTACCCGCATCTGACGATCTTCGAGAACATTGCCTTTCCCCTGCGCCTGAAAGGGATGCGGGGGGAGGCGGTCGCCGCCCGGGTCCGGCAGTCCGCAGAGCTGTTGGGAATCGCCCACATCCTGGAGCGCCGGCCGGCTCAAGTGAGCGGGGGCCAGCAGCAGCGCGCCGCCCTGGCCCGGGCCCTGGTCAAGGAGCCGCAGGTCTTGTTGCTGGACGAACCGCTGAGTAATCTTGACGCTCAGATCCGTCTCCAGGCTCGCGGCGAGATCCGCCGTCTGCAGCTGGACCTGGGGGTGACCAGCGTGCTCGTCACCCACGACCAGGCCGAGGCGCTGGCGATGGCCGACCGCGTCGCGGTCTTCTCGATGGGCGAGCTGCAGCAGTTCGCCTCGCCCCACGACCTGTACACCCGCCCGGCCAACACCTTCGTCGCCGGTTTTGTCGGCCATCCGCCGATGAACCTGATTTCGGGGGCGTTCGCCGGAGGGGTGTTCGTCCACAATGACCTGAGGATTCCCGTGGCGTTCCCCGCGCCGGCGGGGGAGGGCACGCTCGGCGTGCGCCCCGAGGATCTTCGGCCGGGCAGCGGTCCCATTCGCGGCCGGGTCGTTGTCGTGGAGTCGCTCGGCCGTCAGGTCCTGGTCACGCTGGAGGCCGGAGGCGCGACGCTCAAGGTGCTCACCGACCTGCGCCCGGCCGTGGGCGCCACGATGGACCTTGCCGTCGATCCGGCGCGGTGCCACCTCTTCGACGCCCGCGGCCGGCGGATCGAGGGCCGGGCGTGACGGCGCTGCCGGGGGCGCTGGTCGTGGACGGCCGGCGGGTGCTGCTGAAGTACCACGCCCTGCGGTCGGGCCGGGGCGCCCACCCGCCGAACAGCCTGTCCGCGCTGGGCGAGCTCCTGGACGGCGGCGCGGAGGTCATCGAGTTCGACGTCACCGCGATCCAGGGCGGCGAGTATCTGCTCATCCACGACGAGACGCTGGAGCGGGAGACGACGGGGACGGGCCCCGTTCGCCCGCTGACGCCGGGGCAGGCCAAACGGCTCACGTTGCGGGGATGGGACGAGCCGCCGGCGCTGCTGTCCGAGGTCGCCGACGTGCTGGCTTCCTGGCGGCGACCTGTGAAGGTACAGGTGGACCTCAAAGATCAGTATCCGCTCACCGCCGAGGAGGCCCGCGGCTTCCTCCGGGCCATCGCCCCGCTGCGGGCGAACGCGCACCTCTCGGTGGTGGTGGGCTGTCTCGCCGACTGGAACCTGCGGCTGCTGCACCGTCTGGATCCGGCGCTGGCCGTGGGACTGGACTTTGCCTTCTACCTCGACGCGCCCGTTCCGGAATTCCCGCGCCTGCCGGTCCGGGAGAACGTCTTCGGCTACCTCGACGACCACCCGCTGGGCTTCCGCCGCGGGCTGTCTCCGGGCGACTACCTGCGGGACCGCCTGGAGAGTCTGTGCCGCCTCGTTCCCGGCGCCGTGGAAGTCTACCTGCGGGTGGAGTTCATCGAGCAGGCGTTGCGGGACGGCGTCAATCCCGTCGCCGTGGTGCGGGGCGCGCTGGGGGACGTCGTGGTGGACGGGTGGACGCTGAACGCCGACCACCCGCAGGCGGCGTCGCTGCTGCGGATGCTGCTGTCCAGCGGCGTCGATCAGGTGACGACCGACACCGCCGTCCAGCTGGCGGAACTGCACGGCGGGAGAGGGCCGGCATGAAGGAAGCTGCGGCTGCTCCGGGGCGGAGCTGGCTCGATGCCGCCCGCTGCCTGGTCATCGCCCACCGGGGAGCCTCGGCCGAGGCGCCGGAGAACACGCAGGCCGCCTTCCGGCTGGCCATCGACCGGGGGGCCGACGGCATCGAGCTGGACGTGCGGGCCAGCGGCGACGGCCACCTCGTCGTGATCCACGACGCCACCGTGGACCGGGTGACCGGAGCGGAGGGCGAGATCGCCGCACTGACGCTCGCGGCGCTCCGCCGCCTCGACGCCGGCGCCGGCCAGCGCATCCCGACCCTGGCCGAGGTGCTGGATCTGGCGCGGGGGCGGCTGCTCGTGGACATCGAATTGAAGATCACCGGGGTGGAGCCGCAGGTGCTGGCCCTGGTCCGTGAATTCGGCATGGAGCGGGACGTCTTGATCACCTCGTTTCACGAAGAGGCGGTGGCCGCCGTCCGGCGCCTGGCTTCGGACGTGGCCACGGGGTTGCTGCAGCAGCGGCCGGCCCCCGGCCGGGCGGTCGCGCTCGGGACGCCGGTCTATCTCCCCCCCATCGGCGCGCTGTCCGACGGGCTCATGGCCGAGTGCCGGCGGCTGGGGCTGCGCGTGATCCCCTGGACGATCCGGCGGGAGGAGGAAGCGAAGACCGCGTTACGCCTCGGCGTGGCCGGGATGATCGCGGATGATCCGCGCCTGGTCCGGTCGGTGCTGGCCCAGGCGCAGGCGTAGAGGAGGGGACGGCGTGGAGAAACCGGTCATCGGATTCATCGGGTTGGGGATCATGGGCAAACCCATGTCCCGGAACCTCATCAAGGCGGGCTACCGGCTGGTGGTGCACGACCGCGTCGAAGCCGCGGTGCGGGAGATCGCCGCGCTCGGCGCCCAGGCCCCCGGATCCTCGAGGAAGGTGGCGGAGGCCAGCGAGGTCGTGATCACCATGCTGCCCGATTCCCCCGACGTGCAGGAGGTCGTGCTGGGGAAGGAGGGCATCCTGGACGCGCTGCGGCCGGGGATGACCTACATCGACATGAGCACGATCTCCCCCATCGTCACCCGCGAGATCGCGCCGCTGGTGGAGGCCCGGGGGGCCCAGATGCTGGACGCGCCGGTGAGCGGCGGCGAGAAGGGGGCGATCGAGGCCACCCTGTCCATCATGGTCGGCGGGCCCAAGGAGGTCTTCGACCGGATGCTGCCCATCTTCCAGGTGATGGGCAAGAACATCGTCCACGTCGGCGACCACGGCGCGGGGCAGATGACCAAGGCCGCCAACCAGATCGTCGTCGCCCTGACGATCCAGGCGGTGGCCGAGGCCCTCACGCTGGCCGCCAAGGCCGGAGTGGACCCGGCCAAGGTCCGGGCGGCCCTGCTGGGCGGCTTCGCCCAGAGCCGCATCCTGGAACTGCACGGGCAGCGCATGCTCGACCGGAACTTCCAGCCCGGCTTCCGCATCCGGCTGCACCAGAAGGATCTCAACATCGCCCTTTCCACCGGGAAGGCGCTGGGCGTGCCGTTGCCCGCAACGGCGATCGTGCAGGAGGCCTTCACCGCCCTGCGGGGGATGGACCGCGGCGAGCTGGATCACTCCGCCCTGGTCACCCTGATCGAGGACCTGGCGCGCGTGCAGGTGAAGCCCCAGGAGGGTCCGGCGCCGCAGCGCTGAGGGCGGCCCGCGGAGAGGAAGATAGCGAAGAGGAAGATAGAAGAGAGGCGCTCACGCTCTCGGCTTTCCACCGTCTTCGGCCGGACCGCCGGTTCCTACCGCCCGCTGGCTATCCTCCGGGATTACTCCCGAAGTATACCGCCGGCTCTCGGAGTCCACGTGCCCTGGCGTTTGAATCGGCTACTTCGCCGCTAGGCTCGCGCCTCTCTTGCTCTGCACACTATCATGCGTGTGCAAGAACGGTCAATTCAGAACCTTCGTTCACCGGTTGTGGATAGTGTGGGCAGCGTGGACAGCAGGAGTTCACCCCGCCCACCAGAAGCGCTTCCACGATGCGCGCGGTTACCTCCGCTCAGATCGCCGAACTGGACCGCAGGGCCACCGAGGAGTACGGCATCGCCGTGCCGCAACTGATGGAGGCGGCCGGCCGCTGGGTCGCCCAGGCCGCCCGGGAACTGCTGGGCGACGGGCGGGGGCGCGTGGTCGTCCTGGCCGGGAAGGGGAATAACGGCGGCGACGGCCTGGTGGCGGCGCGGCACCTGGCGGCCGCGGGGACGGCCGTGACGGCACTGCTCGTGGCGCCGGAGTCGGAGTACGCGGGGGAGGCCGGACGCACCCTCGCCGAGGCGAAATCATCGGGTGTCGAGGTCCGGGTTGCGGCCTCGGAGGCCCTCCCCGCGTTGCTCGGAGAGGCCGCGCTCATCATCGACGCCCTGTTTGGCACGGGATTCCGAGGCCCCGCCCGCGGACTGGCCGCCGAGGTGATCCAGGCCGCCAACCGCTCGGGCCGTCCAATTCTGGCCGTGGACGTTCCCTCGGGGCTCAACGCGGACA
>JAVKHY010000020.1:0-366 GCA_031459765.1 Armatimonadota bacterium
TGCTCGTCGCCCTGGCCGCCTTCTACCTGCTGCCGATCTACGTGCTGGTGAACAACGGGCTGAAGTCCTTCCAGGAGGTCAGCCTGAGCCGCATGTGGGAACCGCCGTCCCGGGTGGGCCTGGATAGCTTCGCCCGGGCCTACGAGCGGCTGGCGCCCAACTTCCGCAACAGCGTCCTGCTCGTGGTGCCGGCGACGCTGGTCACCGCCGCGTTGGGCTCCATCAACGGCTACCTGCTGGCCAAGTGGAAGTTCACCGGAGCCGACGTCGTCTTCCCCCTGCTGCTGTTCGGGATGTTCATCCCGTACCAGAGCGTGCTGATCCCCCTCGTCCAGACCCTGCAGTGGCTGGGGCGCACGCTGGGGA
>JAVKHY010000020.1:376-17433 GCA_031459765.1 Armatimonadota bacterium
CGGCATCCCCATCACCACCCTCATCTTCCGCAACTACTACGCCACGGTGCCCACCGAGGTGGTGGAGGCGGCGCGCATCGACGGGGCCGGGTTGCTGGGCATCTACCGGGACGTCATCCTGCCGCTGTCCGTGCCGGGATTCGTCGTGGTGATCATCTGGCAGGTCACCCAGGTCTGGAACGAGTTCCTCTTCGCCGTGACCATCACCAGCAACCCGGCGCGTCAGCCGGTGCAGGTGGCGCTGCAGAACCTGGCCGGGAGTCAGATCGTCGAGTGGAACGTGCAGATGGCCGGGGCGCTGCTCACGGCCCTGCCCACGCTGCTCGTCTACATCTTCCTGGGCCGCTACTTCCTCCGCGGGCTGCTGGCGGGAGCGTTGAAGGGATGAGCGCCGCGCGCCGGGCGCGTCCGGAGAAAGCCGGGGTGCGGGCCGCCCTCGCCGGCGCCACCCGGCGGACCTGGGCCGAGATCGATCTCGATGCCATCGCCGCGAACGTCCGGGCACTGCGCGCGTTACTGGCCGGCGGGACGCGATTCATGGCCGTGGTCAAGGCCGACGGCTACGGCCACGGCGACGTCGCCGTGGCCCGCGCCGCCCTGCAGGCCGGGGCGGAGTGGCTCGGTGTGGCCACGGTGCAGGAAGGGCTCCGGCTGCGGCGGGCGAGGATCAGGGCGCCGGTGCTGGTGCTCGGCCCGGCCCACCCGGGGGAGGTCGGCCCGGCCGTGGGCGCCGGGCTCAGCCTGACCATCGCTTCGCCGGAGGGGCTGGCCCCGCTGCTGCGGGCCGGGCGCCGCGCCCGGCTGCACCTCAAGGTGGACACCGGGATGACGCGGCTCGGCGTGCCGCCCGCGGACGTCCCCGCGGTGCTCTCGCAACTGGCCCTCGCCGGATCGCATCTGGAGGGGGTCTACACCCACCTGGCGACGGCGGACGATCCCGACCAGGCCTTCGCCCGGGAGCAGCTGAACCGGTTCGAATCCGTCCTTCCCGCGGTGCGCCGGCGGTTTCCGGCGGCCATCGTCCACGCCGCCAACAGCGCGGCGGCCATCGGGACGCCGCGGGCGCGCTATGATCTGGTACGGGTGGGGCTGGCGATGTATGGGCTGCACCCGGCGCCGCACCTCCAGGACGCCGTGGCCCTTCAACCTGCGATGCGCCTGCTGAGCCGGGTGGTACGCGCCCAACGCGTCCCGCCCGGGACGGCGGTGAGTTACGGCGCCGCCTATCGCCTGCTCCGGGCGTCCACGATCGCCACCGTGGCCTGCGGCTACGCCGACGGCTATCCCCGGCTGGCCGGCCTGAGCGGGGAGCTGGTGCTCAACGGGGAACGGGTGCCGATCGCCGGCCGGGTCTGCATGGATCACCTCATGGTCGATGCGGGCGACCGCGCCGTGCGCGCCGGCGACGAGGTGGAACTCTTCGGCCGCACGATCTCCGCCGACGAGGTCGCCCGGTGGGCCCAGACCATCGCCTACGAGGTGGTGTGCGGGGTGGGGCCGCGGGTGCCCCGGGTCTACTTCCGCGGGGGGCGGCCGGTTGCGGTGAGGATGGGATGACCCCTCCGGCGCGGGCGGCATTCCAGGGCGAGCGGGGCGCCTACAGCGAGGAGGCGGCGCTGGCCCTCTTCCCGGACGCGGAGCCGATGCCGTGCGCCTCGCTGCGCGACGTCTTCGCCGCCGTCACCGAAGGCCGGGCCGCCTGGGGGGTCGTGCCCGTGGAGAACTCCCAGGCCGGGTCGATCAACGAGACCTACGACCTGCTCCTGGCGCACGCGCTTCACATCGTCGGCGAGTACGACCTGCGCGTGCGCCACTGCCTGCTGGCGCTCCCGGGCCGGACGCTGGCCGACCTGCGCGCGGTCTACTCCCATCCTCAGGCTCTCGCCCAGTGCGAGGAGTTCCTGCGCGCCCACCGTTTGGAGGCGATCGCCGCCTACGACACGGCGGGGAGCGCCCGGATGGTGGCGGAGCGCCGGATGGAGGACGCCGGGGTGATCGCCGGCCGTCGGGCCGCGGGGCTCTACGGGCTGGCGATCCTGGCCGAAGGGATCGAGACCAACCCCCACAACTACACGAAGTTCCTGGCCCTCGGCACGGCGCCGGCGCCGCGGTCGGCGGCCAGTAAGACCTCCATCGTCTTCACCACGCGCAACGTGCCGGGCGCCCTGCACCGGGCGCTCGGCGCCTTCGCCGCGCGGGCCATCAACCTGACCAAGCTGGAGTCGCGTCCGCGGCGGGAGGTGCCCTGGGAGTACGTCTTTTACGTGGATTTCGAAGGGCACCGGGACGACCCGGAGGTCGCCGCGGCCCTGCGGGAGCTGGAGGCCGTCGCCGCCTTCGTCCGCGTCCTGGGATCGTATCCGCGCGCGCCGCGTCCGCTGTGAACATCCTCCCGCTGGGCGAGTGCGCCGTGCTGATCGAGCTGGAGGACCGCCTCGATCCGGCCGTCAACGGCCGCGTGCGCGCCCTGGCCCGGCACCTGCGGGATCTGCCCGGCGTGGAAGACGTGGTCCCGGCCCTGCGGTCCGTGACGGTGGTGTTCGATCCGCTGACCGCCGATCCGGCGGTGATCGCGGAGACGGCGGAGCAGGTCCTGCCGGGGCTGACGCCGCAGGCCGGCACGACCGGCCGGACCTTCGAGGTTCCGGTCGCCTACGGGGGAGCGGCCGGCCCCGACCTGGAGGAGACCGCCGCATCCCTGGGGCTGAGCGCCGAGCAGTTCATCCGGATCCACGGCGGCGTGGAGTACACCGTCTTCATGCTCGGCTTCACGCCCGGCTTTCCCTATCTGGGCATCCTGCCCGAGGAGATCCGTGTTCCCCGCCTGCCCGTCCCGCGGGTGCGGGTGCCGGAGGGGTCGGTGGCGGTGGCCGACGCGATGACCGGCATCTATCCCCTGACATCGGCCGGCGGCTGGCGTCTGATCGGGCGGACCCCGCTGGCGATCTACGACCCCCGCCAGGCCGATCCCGTGCTGTTCCGCCCCGGCGACCGGGTGCGCTTCATCCCGGCGCCGCCTTCGCCCGTCCCGGAACGTCCCGGGCCCTCGCCGCTGCCCCTGCCGCGGCGTCCCGTCTTCGAGGTGCGCAGCGCCGGACTGTACACCACGGTGCAGGACGCCGGCCGACGCGGGTACCGCCACCTGGGCGTCCCGTCGTCCGGCGCAATGGATCCGCTGGCGCTGTGGGCGGCCAACACGGCGGTCGGTAACCCTCCGGGGGTGCCGGCGCTGGAGGTGACCGCCCCGGGTCCGGTCCTCCGGGTGCTCGAGCACACCACCGTCGCCCTGGCCGGGGCGGATCTGAGTCCGAGGCTGGACGGCGCCGAGATCGAACAGGGGGTGGCCCTCTTCCTCCGTCCCGGCCAGACGCTCGAGTTCGGCGCGCCGCGGCGGGGCATGTGGACCTATGTGGCTGTGGCCGGAGGGGTGGACGCGACCACGGCGCTGGGAAGCGCCTCGACGTATGTCCCCGGCCTCCTGGGCGGCAGCGGCGGCCGCCGGCTGCAGGACGGAGATGTGATCGGGGCGGGCCCGCCGCCGCCGACCAGGCGGAAGGTGGTCCCGGCGGAACAGGTCCCGCTTCCCGCCCACAGCCTCACCGTGCGCGTCATCCCCGGTCCGCAGGATGAGTGGCTGACGGAGGAAGGGCGGGGGGCGTTCCTGAAGCAGGAGTGGCGGATTTCCCCGCAGCGAGATCGGGCCGGTGTGCGGCTGGAGGGAGTCCCGCTGGCCCACCGGAGGTCGGGCGAGTTTCTTTCCGACGGGGTGATTCCGGGGGCGATCCAGGTGCCGTCGGGAGGTCGGCCCATCATCATCATGGCGGACGGACCGACGACCGGGGGCTATCCCAAAGCGGCCGTGGTGATCGCGGCGGATCTCCGTCTGGTGGCCCAGGCGCCTCCGCGCGCCGTACTCCGCTTCCGTCCCGTGACGCTGGAAGAAGCCCTGGAGGCGCTGCGGGAGCAGCGGGCGCGAATGGGGACCCGACGCGCAGAGACCGCGCCGGAGGACAGGGAGTGATGACGGATGCAGATCGGTAATCTGCCCAGGATCCGGCTGGCCCATCTGCCCACTCCGCTGGAGGAGGCCCCGCGCCTGACGGAGTTCCTCGGCGGGCCGCGGATCTGGGTCAAGCGCGACGATCTGACCGGGCTGGCCATCGGCGGGAACAAGGCGCGGAAACTGGAGTTCCTGCTCGGCCAGGCCCGCCACTCCGGCTGCGATGTGGTCATCACCGTGGGCGCCGTGCAGTCCAACCACGCCCGCATGACCGCCGCGGCGGCGCGGCGCCTGGGCCTGGACGTCGTGCTCGTGCTGAACGGCGAAGAGCCCGAGGTGAGCCAGGGGAATCTCCTCCTGGACCGCATCTTCGGCGCCGACGTCCGCATCGTCCAGACCGACGACGACTACGTCCTGATGGGGGTCGTGGACGACCTGGCGCGGCACCTACGCCGGGAAGGGCGGCGGCCCTACGTCATCCCGCGGGGCGGCAGCAACGCCCTCGGCGCGGCCGCCTACATGGCCGCGGCGTTGGAACTGCTCACCCAGGCCAACCAGATGGGCGTGCGCGTCGACGCCATCGTGCACGCCTCCACCTCCGGCGGCACCCAGGCCGGGCTCTACACCGGCACCAAGGTGACCGAAAGCGGAGTCCAGGTCATCGGGATCAGCGCCGGGCCGAAGAAGGAAGTGGTCGCGCAGCGGGTGCTGAAGATCGTCGAGGAGCTGACGGCGCTGCTGGAGCTGCGCTGGCGGCCCCATCCGGACGACATCCTCGTCTACGACGACTTCGTCGGCGAGCGCTACGGCGTCCCGACGCCGGAGTGCCTGGAGGCCATCAGGTTGGCGGCCCGCACCGAGGGGCTCCTCCTCGATCCGGTCTACACGGGCAAGGCCATGGCCGGTCTGCGGGGGCTCGTCGCCCGCGCGCAGTTCCGCGCCGGGCAGAACGTGGTATTCTGGCACACGGGCGGGCAGCCGGCGCTGTTCGCGCATGCCGCCGCCCTGCAGACCGGGTGATCGTCGACGAGGAGCGCATGGGACGGTGGCGGTGGGCGGCCGCGGTGGTGGCGACGGTCGCGCTGGGCTCGGCCGCCGGCGCGGCCGCGGATCCTGAGGCGGACCTGCATCGCGCCTTCGGCGCCTTCATCAAAGCGCGGCAGTTGGAGATCGACGCGGTGCCCGATCTGTATCCGGGCGGCTATGCCCGGATCAGCCTCCACGCCCGGCAGGCGGATCTGGGCGGCATGGTCGTGGAGGAAGCCTGGTTCCGCCTGGTCGGGGTGAGCCTCGATCCCGAGGCGCTGCGCCGGGGGGACCTGCGCGTGCTGGACCTGCGCGACAGCGCGATGCACCTGCGGGCCTCGCTGCGCAATCTGGAAGCCTACTTTCAACAGGGCAACGGCATCAAAGACATCCGGCTGCGGTCCGACGGCCAGTTTCTCTACGCCGAGGGCACGGTCCCCCTGGCCGGCGTGCCGGCGAAGGTTCACCTCAAGGGGTTCTTCGTCGTCGGCGGGACGAAGGACGTGTACTTCTACATCGACTCGTTGAAGATTAACGGGATGCCCGTGCTCTATCCCCTGATTCGCAGGTGGGAGCAGGAAATCAATCCGGTCTTCACCCAGGCCCTGTGGCCCGTCACCTTCAAGATCCGCTCGCTGCGGATGACCCCGGAGGCGTTCATCGTCTCGTCCCAGGCGGACGCCGCCGCGCCCTGCCTGTTCTGCACGGGCGGGGACGCCCCGACGGTGGCCCCGTGATGGACGCGCCGCGGGTGCGGGTGGGGATCACGGCGGCGGACGGGGGATCGGCCACCCCCCAGGGGCGCGCCTACGCCGCCGCGGTGGAGGCGGCGGGCGGCGAGGTGGTCTGGCTCGAGCCGTCCACGGTGTCGGGGCGCCCGCCGGAGGAGATCCTGCGCGAGGTGGACGCCCTGCTCCTCAGCGGCGGCGTGGACGTGGACCCCCGCCACTTCGGAGAGGACCCGCGTCCGGAGGCCGGGGTCGAGGTGGATCCGGCGCGCGACGCCGTGGAACTCCCGCTCATCCGCGCGGCGCTGGAACAGGATGTTCCGGTGCTGGGCATCTGCCGCGGCGTGCAGCTGCTGAACGTCGCGGCGGGAGGGACGTTGCACCAGGACCTGGGCCTCGTCGGCTTCGAAGAGACCCGCCATCAGCAGCGGGCGGCCGGTCGGCGGCCGGAGGAGCTGGCCCACGAGGTGCGCATCGAGCGGGGCAGCCGCCTGGGGCGGATCCTGGGCGCGGACCGCGTGGAGGTGAACAGCTTCCACCATCAGGGCATCAAGACGCCGGCGCCGGGCTTCGCCGTCACCGCGCGTTCCGCCGACGGCGTGATCGAGGGCCTGGAGCATCCCGGACGGACCTTTGTCGTGGGGGTCCAGTGGCATCCGGAACGGATGGTGGCGGCCCATCCGGTGCAGCGGCGGCTGTTCAGCGCACTGCTCGAGGCGGCGCGGCGCCGCAGGCAGGCGGCCGGGCGGCCGGCGACCTGACGGCGGGGACAGACCATGCGTCGGCTTGCGGAAGTGCTCGAGGCCGTCGGCCGGACCTCGAGCCGGCTCCAGAAGATCGACCTCCTGGCCGGCTACCTGCGCGGTCTTTCCGACGACGATCTGCGGATCGCCTGCACCTATCTCACCGGGTCCCCTTTTCCGGCGGGGAGTTCCCGCGCCCTCAACGTCGGCTGGTCGGCGATCGTCGAGGCGCTGCTGGACGTCAGCGGCGGCGGCAGTGAGGCGATGGACCAGAGCTACCTGCGCCACGGCGACCTGGGCAGCGTCGCCTTTGAGCTGCTGGCGCACAAGGCGGCACCGTCGCTGTTCAGCGCGCCCCTCACCCTGAGCGCCGTCCAGACCGCCTTCGAACGGATGGCCGCCGCGACCGGCGCCGGCTCCCGGCAGGTTAGGCTGGAGGGGATGCGCTCGCTGTTCAAAGACGCCGACCCCCGGGAGGCCAAGTACCTGGTCCGGATCATCACCTCCGACCTGCGCGTGGGTCTGAAGGAGGGACTGCTGGAGGAGGCGATCGCGAAAGCCTTCGCCCAGCCCCCGGCGGCCGTCCGCCGGGCCGAGATGCTGATCAGCGACATCGGCGTGGTGGCGGTGATGGCCCGGCAGAACCGCCTGGCCGAGGTGAGCCTGCAACTGTTCCGGCCCTTTCGATTCATGCTGGCCGAGACCATCTTTGCGCCCGAGGAGGCCTTCCAAGGTCGCCCGCCGGCCGCGGCGCTCATCGTGGAGGACAAATACGACGGCATCAGAGCCCAGGTCCACTACGACGGCGCGCGCCTGGCCATCTTCACCCGGACCCTGGACGAGATCACGGCCTCCTTTCCCGAACTGCACGAGGAGCTCCGCCGCCTGGCTCCCTCCTACATTCTCGACGGAGAGATCGTGGCCTGGCAGGACGGGCGGGCCATCCCCTTCACCCGCCTCCAGCAGCGCCTGCGCCGCAAGGATCCCGGGGCGCTGCTGCGGTCGGTGCCGGTGGCGCTGTTCGTCTTCGACCTGCTGCTGCTCGACGGCGTCCCGCTGCTGGACCGGCCGCTGGCCGAGCGGCGGGCCGAGATGTCGCGGCGCCTGCGCTTCGGGGACGCCGTCCGGCCGGCCGCGGCGATCCAGGCGGCGCGGCCCGACGAGGTCGCCCTCGCCTTCCGCGGTGCCCGCGACCGCGGCAACGAAGGAGTGGTCATCAAGCGTCCGGAGTCCCCCTACCAGCCCGGACGGCGGGGCAGCCACTGGATGAAACTGAAGGAGGAGCTGGCCACCCTGGACGTCGTGGTCGTCGCCGCCGAACACGGCCACGGCAAGCGGGCCGGGGTGCTGAGCGACGTCACCTTCGCCGTGCGCAACGGGGAACGCCTGACCGTGGTGGGCAAGGCCTACAGCGGCCTGACCGACGAGGAGATCCGCGGGCTCACGGAGTGGTTCCGGGCCCACACCGTCAGCGACCGCGGCCGGGTCAAGATCGTCGAGCCGAAGATCGTCCTGGAAGTGGCCTTCGACGCCGTGACGCGCAGCGACCGCCACGACAGCGGGTACGCCCTGCGGTTCCCCCGGATCAAGCGCATCCGTGACGACAAGACCCCCGAAGAGATCAGCACCCTCGACGACGTCGTCCGCATCTATCAGGCGCAGGGCGCCTCGCGCGGAGGCGTTTCCCCGCGCCTGGGCGCCGCCGGCGTGGAAAGCGTGGTACCGTCAAAGAGGGGGGAAACGGATGCGTAGGATTCCGCGGGGCGCCGTCCTGGTCGGGTTGCTGGTCGGCCTGTGCGCCGGCGTGGTCCTGGCCACCCCGCCGGCGCCGCCGATCCTTCGCATCCGCATCGACGGCGTGATCGCGCCGAGCAGCGCCCGCTACCTCGTCCGGGCGATCCGGGAAGCCGAACGGATCGGGGCCCGCGCCCTGCTCGTCGAACTGAACACGCCCGGGGGCCTGATGAAGTCGATGGACGAGATCACGGGGGCGATGCTCAACGCCCGCGTGCCGATCCTCGTCTACATCAGCCCCAGCGGCGCCCGGGCCGCCTCGGCCGGCGTCTTCATCACCTACGCCGCGAACATCGCGGCGATGGCCCCCGCCACCCGCATCGGCGCCGCCCATCCGGTGGGCGTCGGGCCGCCGGGCGGCGAGGAAGACCGCACATCGATGGACAAGGTCGTCAACGACGCTGTGGCCGGCCTCCGGGCCATCGCGCGCCGCCGGGGCCGCAACGCCGACTGGGCCGAAGCCGCCGTGCGCCGGAGCGTCTCCATCGACGAAGAGCAGGCGGTGAAACTCCGCGTCGTCGACCTGGTCGCCCCGAACACCGAGGCCCTGCTGGCCGCCGTCCACGGCCGGACGGTGGAGACCGCCGCCGGCACCGTCGCCCTGGCCACCCGGGGCGCGGACGTTCGCACGGTGCACATGGACCTCCGCGAGCGGTTCCTCGACCTGCTGAGCGATCCCAACATCGGTCTCATCCTCATGACCATCGCCATCTACGGGATCATCTTCGAACTGAGCAACCCCGGGGCGATCCTGCCCGGCGTCGTGGGGGCGATCGCCCTGGTCCTGGCCCTGGCCTCCTTCGCCATCCTCCAGGTCAACGCCGCGGGGCTGCTGCTTATCGCGCTCAGCGTCGTCTTCTTCATCGCCGACATCAAGGTCCCCGGACACGGCGTGCTGACGGTGGGCGGCATCCTGGCCTTCCTGTTCGGCGCGTTGCTCCTGACCGAGCGGCAGGCGCCGTTTCTGCGGGTGTCGTTCCAGCTCGCCGCCTTCATCGCCGTGCTCACCGGCGCCTTCTTCCTGTTCGCCGTCGGCGCCGGCATCCGGGCGCAGCGGGCGCGGGCCCGGATGGGCAGCGAGACCCTGATCGGCGCCGAGGGCGTCGCGCGCACCGAGGTCGGCCGGGAGGGCCTGGTCTACGTCGCAGGCGAGATGTGGACGGCGACGGCGGAGGCCGAACCCATTCCGGAGGGATCCCGGGTCGTTGTCGTCGGCGTGGAGGGGCTGCGCCTGCGGGTGCGGCCTGCGGGGAGATGACCGCGCCCCGGCCGCGGGCCGTCCGCACCACGTCTCCTGCGGAAACCGAAGGCCTCGGCCGGTGCCTGGGAGCGTTGCTGCGGGCCGGAGATGTCGTAGCCCTCTCCGGCGACCTCGGTGCGGGGAAGACGGTCCTGGCCCGGGGGATCGCCGAGGGAGCGGGGACCCGGGGGCACATCGCCAGTCCCACCTTCACGCTCATCCGGGAATACCACGGACCGGTGGTCGTCTACCACGCCGACCTGTTCCGGCTCGACGAGCCGGCCCAGCTGGCGGACGTCGGATTGGAAGAGGTCCTGGACGGCGCCGGCGTGACCATCATCGAGTGGGCGGAGAAGGCCCGGGCCCTGCTCCCGGCGGAATACCTGGGGATCGAGATCCGCTTCACCGACCAGGAGGAGGTCAGGGAGATCCTTCTCGTCCCCTACGGCGCGCGCTACGAGGCGATGGTCGGCCGCCTCCTGGGACGGCAGGGAGAGCGTGATGCGCATCCTGGCGATTGAGACCGCCACCGCGGAAGGCAGCGTGGCCCTGCTGGAGGGCGATCGGGTGCTGCGACAGGTCGTGGCCTCCGTGCCGCAGCGCCACCTGGAGTGGCTGGCGCCGGCCATCGACCAGGCCCTGCAGGCGGTCGGATGGCGCCCGGCGGAGGTGCAGGCCGTGGCGGTCTCGCGCGGGCCGGGCACCTTCACGGGGGTGCGCATCGGCGTGGCCACGGCCGCGGCCTGGGCGCGCGCCACGGGCATTCCCCTCGTGGCCGTCTCCACCCTGGAAACGCTGGCGGCCGGGGTGGAGGAGGGAGGGCTGATCTGTCCGGTGCTGGATGCGCGAAGAGGAGAGGTGGTCGGCGCGCTGTTCGAAGGCGACGGTGCGCTGCGGCGCGTGACGGAGGATTTCGTCGTCCCCGTGGAGGCGCTGCTGGCGGAGCTGCCGAAAGATCGCTCCGTGGTCTTGGCCGGCGACGCCCTGGCGCGCTACGGGGAGGTGCTGCGCGCGCATCCGCAGGTCCGCCTGGCGCGGGCCGACCGCTGGGTCCCCCGCGCGGCCACGACCGGACGCCTGGCCTTGACCCGGCTCCTCAGAGGCGAACATGACGATCCCTATCGGGTGGTGCCCACCTACGCCCGGCCGGCCCCCGTGGCGGTGAGCCGGGCGTGAAGCAGATCACGCGCGTCCAGCTGCGGCCGATGACGGTGGACGACATCCCGCGCGTCCTGGAGATCGAGCGCCAGTCATTCCGCACCCCCTGGCCCAGCGACGCCTACTTCCACGAGCTGAAGGAGAACCGCCTGGCGGCGTACATCGTGGCGAAGGTGGACGACCGGCTGGTGGGCTACGCCGGGATGTGGGTCATCCTGGACGAGGCGCACATCACGACGATCGCCGTGGAGCCGGCGCTGCGCGGACAGAAGGTGGGGGAGCGGCTGCTGGTGGGGCTGATCGACGCCGCGCTGGAGCGGGGCGCCCGCTGGATGACCCTCGAGGTGCGGAAGTCCAACCTCACCGCGCAGAACCTCTACCGCAAATACGGGTTTCGCGAGATCGGCACCCGCAAGGGTTACTACTCGGACAACCGCGAGGACGCCATCGTGATGTGGACCGGCAACCTCCGCGAGCGGGAGTTTCAGGAGCGGCTGGCCAGACTGCGCCAGGCGATGGAGGCGGACTAGCCCCGGAGCGATGCGCGTCCTGGCCGTCGAGACCTCCTGCGATGAGACCGCCGCGGCCGTGGTGGGCGACGGCTTCCGGATCCACAGCAACGTCGTGGCCTCCCAGGCCGCCCTGCACCGCCGCTTCGGCGGCGTCGTCCCCGAACTGGCTTCGCGCAAGCACATCGAGCGGCTGCTGCCGGTGGTGGACGAGGCGCTGGAGCAGGCCGGGACCGACCTCGGCGGCATCGACGGGCTCGCCGTCACCCGGGGGCCGGGTCTGGTGGGGGCGCTGACGGTGGGCGTGGCCGCGGTGAAGGCCATGGCCCTGGCCCGCGGGCTGCCCTTTGTCGGCGTGAACCACCTCGAAGGCCACCTCTACAGCATCTTTCTGGCGGAGCCGGAGATCGCCTTTCCGGTCCTGGCGCTCATCGTCTCGGGGGCGCATGCCGACCTCGTGGTCATGCACGATCACGGGCGGTACGAGGTTCTCGGCCGCAGCCGCGACGACGCGGCCGGGGAGGCGTTCGACAAAGTGGCCCGGGCGATGGGGCTGGGCTATCCCGGCGGACCGGAACTCGACCGCCTGGGCAGCGGGGGGCGTCCGGACGCCGTACCCCTTCCGTTGCCGATGGCGGACGAATCCTGGGACTTTTCCTTCAGCGGGGTGAAGACGGCGGCGCTGCGGGCGTGGCGGGCCCACGGGGGCGACGGGGCGTTCCGCAGCGACCTGGCGGCCTCGCTGCAGCGCGTCGTGGTCGAGGTGCTGGTGCGCAAGACAATGCGGGCGGCGGAGCGCTACCTGCCCTCCACCGTGGCCGTGACCGGCGGCGTTGCCGCCAACTCCCGGCTGCGCGCGGAGATGGCCGAAGCCTGCCGCCGGCGCGGCCTCCGGCTGGTGATCCCGCCCCCGGTGCTGTGCACGGACAACGCGGCCATGATCGCCGCCGCCGGCCTGGTGCGCCTCACCCGCGGCGAGCGCTCGCCGCTGAATCTGTCCGCAGAGAGCGACCTCCCCCTCTAGCAGGGCGCCCTTCTGGGCAGAGAAGACGAACGAATTCCTCCTTGCGGAAAGGATCGTGCGGAAAAATTCGGCCGGGGGATATCTGACCTGTCCCTGTGGATAACGTGGATAATCCTGTGAGTAAGGCGTCCCGCAACGCTTCCCGTTCTCGATGGCGGGGACGGCGCCGGGCGGTCCGGCTGCCGGACGTTCGTGACTGTTGCTAGCCGGGGACCCTAGCGCGCGCGTGGTAGAGCCGCTTCTCGGCCAGAGCCAGGAGCGCGTCCGGATCGGTCCCGTCCACCGGGCAGGAGGCCAGGGCCCAGGTCAGGAGCGGAAGCATGATGAACCGCCCCCGGACGGCGACGTCCCGACCCTCGACCAGTTCCCGGATCCGGTTCACCGCCTGCGCCGCCTGGGCGTAGTCGATCTCCGGCATCAGCAGTCCGAAGGTTCCGCCGTCCAGCCGGGCCAGGAAATCTGTCTTCCGGATCGCCGGCAGCATGACCTCGCCCAGCCGCCGCAGCATCTCGTCACCGGCGGCGTACCCGTGCAGGGCGTTGAACTCCGCCAGCGCGCGGACGTCGGCCAGGGCCAGGGCAAAGCGTGTGCCGTAGCGCTCGTGGCGCCGGGCCTCCTCGCGCAGGCGCGTCACCAGCGCCCGGCGGTTCAACAGCCCCGTGACCTCGTCGGTGGCGGAGAGACGCTTCACCTCCGCCCGCGCCAGCGCCGCGTCGACGGCGGGAGCCACGGCCTCTGCGGCGCGGGCCAGCAGCCGCATCGCCGATTCGGTGAAGGCGCCGCCGGTGGCCATCACGACTCCCACGGCCCGCCCGGCGGAGAGCAGCGGGGCGCAGACGCCGTCCCCGTCCGCTTGGCGCTGCTCCGCCCGGCGCTCCAGCGCCAGCCACGGCGTGGATCGGCTGCGGGGCAGCACGCTTCCCGGCAGCGGCGCGCCGGTGGAGGCCTCGACGCGGAGGACCCGGCGCTCGTCGTCGCGCAGCAGGACCGCGGCGTGGCCGCACTGGAGCAGATGCGCGGTGGCCCGGGCCAGACGGTCGGCGACCTCGTGCAGATCCTCGGCGTCCCGGATCTGCTGCACCACCTGCCGCACCAGGTCTCCCTCGTCGGCGGCGGCCTGCGCCGCCCTGACCGGCGGCGGTGCAGGCTCGCCCTCCAGGACGCGCGTTCTGATGTTCCGGTACCAGGGAGAACCGAGGCGGCGCTCGCGCTCGACGACCCGGACCAAAGCCTCCACCACGGCGGGATGGAACTGGGTGCCGGCGTGCCGCCGGATCTCCTCGAGGGCGCTGTCCACGTCGCGCGCCGCATGGTAGGTGCGGTGGCTGGTCATCGCGTCGAAGGCGTCCGCCACGGCGAGGATCGCGGCGCCGATGGGGATGGCGTCGCCGCGCAGCCCGTCGGGGTAGCCCTGCCCGTCGTAGCGCTCGTGGTGGTGGCGGACGATCGTCACCAGGTCGCGCAGCGGTCCCGGGCGGTCGATGATGGAGGCCCCGAGGCTGGCGTGGGTCATCATGATGGCGCGCTCCGAGGCGTCCAGCGCTCCCGGCTTCTGGAGAATCGCGTCGGGGATGCCGATCTTGCCGATGTCGTGCAGCAGCCCGGCCAGCCGGACCTTCTCCTCTTCCTGCGGGGGCAGTTTCATCTCGGCGGCGAGCATCGCCACCAGTTCGGCGATATCTTCCGAGTGTCCGTGGGTGTAGGCGTCCTTGGCGTCCACGGCCGCGGCCAGGGCCTTGATCGTGGAGAGGAACAGGTTCTGGACCTGCTGGTACAGCCGGGCGTTCTCGATGGCGGTGGCGGCCTGCGCCGCAAAGTACTCCAGCACCGACAGCTCGCCCTGGTAGGCGCCCGGCGCCTTCTCGCTCAGCAGCAGCAGGGCGCCGATCACGCCGCTCTTCCTCCGCAGCGGCAGCCCGCAGACGGCGCGGAACCGGCCGACGTCTCCGGGCGCGGACCGGTGGTCCGGCTGCAGCCGGAGGATGAGGGCGCGGCCCGTCCGCAGCACCTCCGCGGCATGGGACTCCAGCGCGGTGAACGCGCCGTCGCCGGAGGCCGAGGAGAGGCCCCAGCTGGCCGCCGGTGCGGCGCGGCCGTCTTCGGCCAGGAAGAGGACGGCGGCGCCGGAGTGGCCGCTGAGGTGCGTGCCGACCTCGCAGACCATCGGCAGCACGCGCTGGACATCGAGGGACCCGAGAATGGCGTCGGTGGCCTTGAAGACCCGGCCCACGAGCTCGGCCTGATCGGCCCGACGGCGTCCGGTCCGGACGGCGCCGGCCGCGCGCCAGAACAGCAGCGCCGCGGCGACGACGGCGAGACCGGCCAGGAGCAGACGGGGAATCAGCGCGTCCATCCGTCCTCTTCCTGCCCCCGGCCGGAAGGGGCGTAGTCCTGACCTCCGCGCACCCCTCCTCCCAGGACGGCGCCCTGCGGCCGCCGCCCCGGCCCAAAAAGGGGCTTGAACACCGCGGCCCGGCTCCATATCATTGTTGCTGTCTAGCACTCACCAAGGCTGAGTGCTAATTCCCGAAGGGTAGGTCGAAAAGGAGGGGAACGCTATGAAGCTGCGGCCGCTTGGCGACCGCGTCGTGGTCAGGCCCTTTGAGGACGAGGAGCGCACCAAGGGCGGCATCGTCCTGCCCGACACCGCGAAGGAGAAGCCTCAGCGGGGCGAGGTCATCGCCGTCGGACCGGGGGAGTGGGACCAGGAGGGAGAGAAGCGCATCCCCCTGGACGTCAAGGTCGGCGATCACGTCCTGTTCGCCAAGTACTCGGGCTCGGAGTTCAAGATCGACGGGGTGGATCACCTGATCCTCCGCGCCAGCGACATCCTGGCCGTGGTCGAGCGCGAGCCGGCCGGGGCCAAGAAGTAGACCGGAGCGATTCGATCCGCGGAGGTGAGGGCAGTGCCCAAACTGCTGTCGTATGACGAGACCGCCCGGCGGGCTATGGAGCGCGGCGTCAACAAACTGGCCGACGCTGTGAGGATCACCCTGGGCCCGAAGGGCCGCAACGTGGTGCTGGAAAAGAAATTCGGCTCCCCCACCATCACCCACGACGGCGTGACGGTGGCCAAGGAGATCGAGCTGGAAGATCCCTTCGAGAACGCCGGCGCCCAGCTGGTGCGCGAGGTGGCCACCAAGACGGAGGACGTCGCCGGCGACGGCACCACCACCGCCACCGTGCTGGCCCAGGCCCTGATCCGCGACGGCTTGAAGATGGTCGCCGCCGGCAGCAACCCCATGGCCCTCAAGCGGGGGATCGACCGGGCCGTGGCCGCGGCCGTGGAGGAGATCCGCAAGGCGGCCAAGCCGGTGGAGACCAAGGAGGCCATCCAGTCCGTGGCCACCATCTCGGCGAACGAGCCCGACATCGGCGCGCTCATCGCCGACGCCATGGACAAGGTGGGCAAGGACGGCGTGATCACCGTCGAGGAGAGCAAGGGCACCGAGACCACCGTGGAGGTGGTCGAGGGCATGATGTTCGACAAGGGCTACATCTCCGCCTACTTCGTCACCGATCCGGAGAAGATGGAGGCGGTCCTGGAGAACCCCTACATCCTGATCACGGACAAGAAGATCTCCGCGGTCAAAGACCTCCTCCCGATCCTGGAGAAGATCGCCCAGGTCAACCGCCCGATCCTGGTCATCGCCGAGGATGTGGAGGGCGAAGCCCTGGCCACCCTGGTGGTGAACAAGCTGCGCGGCACCCTGCAGTCGGTGGCGGTGAAGGCGCCGGCCTTCGGCGAGCGCCGCAAGGCCATCCTGGAGGACATCGCCATCCTCACCGGCGGCCAGGTGATCAGCGAAGAGGTGGGCCTGAAGCTGGAGAACGCCACGGTGCAGATGCTCGGCCGCGCCGGCCAGGTGCGCGTGCGCAAGGAAGAGACCATCATCGTCGACGGCGCCGGAGCGAAGGACAAGATCGAGAAGCGGATCCAGCAGCTGCGCAAGCAGATCGAGGAAACCGAGTCCGACTACGACCGCGAGAAGCTCCAGGAGCGCCTGGGCAAGCTCAGCGGCGGGGTGGCCGTGATCAAGGTCGGCGCCCACAGCGAGGCGGAGCTGAAGTACCGCAAGACCCGCACCGAGGACGCCCTGCGCGCCACCCGCTCCGCGGTGGAGGAGGGTATCGTCCCGGGCGGCGGCAGCATCCTGGTGCACGCCAGCAAGGCCCTGGAGAAGCTTGAGGCCGAGGGCGACGAGAAGACCGGGATCGCCCTGGTGGCCCGGGCGCTGCTCGAGCCGGCCCGGCAGCTGGCGGTCAATGCCGGCCAGGAGGGCTGGCTGATCGTGGAGCGGCTGAAGAACGAGCCCCTCGGCACCGGCTACAACGTGCTCACCGGGAAGTTCGAGGACATGATCCGCGCGGGCATCGTGGACCCGGCGAAGGTCGTCCGCTCCGCCCTGCAGAACGCGGCCAGCATCGCCTCCCTGGTGCTGACCACCGAAGCCATGGTCGTGGAGAAGCCGGAGGAGGAGAAGGCCCCGGCCACCCCCTCCGTGCCGCCGATGTAGTCAGGCCGCGCCTGGTCTCGCCGGCCCGAGGGCCCTGCCGTCCTCCGGCAGGGCCCTCGACTTTCCTCCCGGACGTCACGTCGGCTTCATGAGACATAAGGTGGATTCCTCACCGCCGTCTTCCTGGCGGCGAGCCTGCTGCCGGATCTGGCCGTGCCGGCTCTTGCCCAGATCCCCTTCGCCCCGCCGCTGCCGCTGCCGGAGGATCCGCTGGGCCAGCAGCCCGAGCAGCGGCTTCCCGAGCTATCGCTCGATGTCGATGTGCGGGACGGGCACCTGACGGTGCGGGCGGTGGACATCTGGGGGCCGGGGCGCGTG
>JAVKHY010000021.1 GCA_031459765.1 Armatimonadota bacterium
CGCGCCCGGCCACCGCCACCAGCCCGCCGCGCATCTCCAGCAGGATCTCCACCGCCGCCCGCATCGCGTCGTCGCTGGCGCCGACGACGATGATGTTGTGGGCGTCGTGGGCCACGGTCGAGGCCAGCGCTCCCAGACGCAGGCCGAAACCGCGGACAAAACCCAGCCCCACGCGGCCGCTGCCGGTATGGCGTTCAATCACGGCCAGCTTGAGCAGATCGCGGCCGGGATCGGCCACCGCCTCGCCGTGCTCGATCTGCGCCTCCGTTTCGGCGGCTTCCGTGACGATCTGATCGGGGATGACCTGGATGACGCGCACCCGCCGCCCGTTGGCCGGGATGCGGAAGCGCAGGCTGCTGCGGGGAACGCTCAGCGAGACAGGAACGGTCGGCAGCTTCTCCGGACGAGTGTAAGGGAGGAGCGCCCCGTCCCTCGCCACCAGTCGGCCGTTTCTGTAGACGAGTCGGGGACGGGGCGCTGACATCTCGTCGAAGACGATCAGGTCCGCGCGCTTCCCGGGCGCGACCGCGCCGCGGTCGTGCAACCCGAAGTACTCCGCGGGGTTGAGCGTGGCCAGCTGGATGGCCAGGATCGGATCCAGTCCCAGGCCGATCGCCTGACGGACCATGCTGTCGATGTGGCCCTCCTCCAGCAGGTGGAGCGGATTGCGGTCGTCGGTACAGAAGACAAAGCGACGGGCGTTGCCGGGGGTGACCAGGGGCAGCAACGCCGCCAGGTTGCGGGCTCCGGTGGCTTCGCGAATCATGATCACCAGCCCGCGGCGCAGTTTCTCCAGGGCTTCCTGCGGTGTCGTGCACTCGTGGTCGGAACCGATGCCGGCTGCGGCGTAGGCGTTGAGCCCCGGGCCGACCAGTCCCGGCGCGTGGCCGTCGACGGGCCGGGCGCCGACGGCGCGCAGTTTGTCCAGAACGTCGGGGTCGGCGGCGAGCACGGCGGGGTAGTTCATCATCTCCGCCAGGCCCAGGACCCACTTGTCGGCCATGAGACTTTCCAGGTCGTAGGCGGACAGCTGCGCGCCCGAGCTCTCCATGGGGCCGGCGGGGACGCAGGAACTGGCCATGACGAAGACGCTGAGCGGGTTGTACTTCGCCGAGTCCAGCATGTAGCGGATGCCCGTCATTCCCAGGACGTTGGCCACTTCGTGGGGATCGGTGATCACGGCGGTCGTGCCGCGGGGGACCACGGCCCGGGCAAACTCCGGGATGGTGACCATCGAGCTTTCGATGTGCACGTGGCCGTCGATGAATCCCGGGGCCAGGTACGCGCCGTTCAGGTCGACGACCTCGACGGCGGGGACGGTGTCGTCGCCGGGTGGCACGACGGCGGCGATGCGGTCGGCGAGGATGGCCACGCCGCCGGGGACGACATCCTGGTTGTAGACGTCCACGATCCGGGCGTTGGCCAGCAGGAGGTCGGCCGGTTCGCGTCCCTGCGCTACCCGAATCAGGCGGGCCAGATCCATCCCCTCGCTCCTTCGACAGGAGCGCAGGGATTCACTTCCGGAAGCCCGAAGGGGGACAACGCACGTCAGGAGGGAGTATGGCGCACATCCTTCCCTATCAGGGCCAGCCCACTTACGATCTGGAGATCGCGGGCACGGTGCGTACGCTGCCCCTCATCCAGGTGTCGCCCGACACGTGGATCGCCTACTACTACAGCCTGGGCGACACTGAGGTCATCGACCGGGGGGCGCGGCTGCTGGCGCCCAAGCTGAGCGGCTGCGAAATCTTTGTCACCACCGAGACCAAAGGTATCCCGCTGGTCCATGCCATCGCGACG
Organism: Armatimonadota bacterium; assembly: GCA_031459765.1. NCBI lineage: Bacteria > Bacillati > Candidatus Sysuimicrobiota > Candidatus Sysuimicrobiia > Candidatus Sysuimicrobiales > Candidatus Kaftiobacteriaceae > Candidatus Kaftiobacterium > Candidatus Kaftiobacterium secundum. The sequence goes on from JAVKHY010000021.1 coordinate 1,801, forward strand.
TACCTCGGTCTGAAGCCCTACGTGGTGTGCCGCAAGGAGATTCGGCCCTTCATGCTCTCGCCGCTGGTGGTGCGCTACCGGCCCATCACGGCGAAGACCGAGCAGGAGCTGTTCATCGACGGGCGGGACAGCAAGAAACTGGCCGGCAAGAAGGTCGGCATCGTGGACGACATCGTGAGCACCGGAGAGACCATCGAGGCGATGGCGGAACTGGTGCGGCAGGCCGGCGGCACCGTGGTGAGCAAAGCGGCGCTGCTGCTGGAGGGCGAGGAACGGACGGACGTCGTCCACCTCGGCATCCTCCCGATCTTCAAGGCCAACTACGAGGGCGGGCGCCGGTAACCGCGGCAGGCCGTCGCGCTGCGGAGGGCGGCGATGCGCATCCATCTCCCGCGGACGCTCGACGAGGCCCTCGAGATCAAGGCCCGGGATCCGGAGGCGGTGCCCCTGGCCGGCGGCACCGACCTCATGGTCCTGCTGAACTTCGGCCGGCTCCGTCCCCCGGCGCTGCTGGAGATCAGCCGCCTCCCTGAACTGCGGACCTGGCGCCGCGAGAACGGGAGGTTCTTCCTCGGGGCCGGGCTGACCTACAGCCGCATCCTCTCGTCCCTGGCCGAGTTCCGGCCGCTGGTCCAGGCGTCGCGGTCCGTGGGCTCGCCGCAGATCCGCAACCGCGGCACGGTGGGCGGGAACCTCGGCACGGCCTCGCCGGCCGGGGACGCCCTGCCGGTGCTGGCCGCCTACGACGCGGAGATCGTCCTGGTCAGCGCGGGCGGCAGGACGCGCCGCCTGCCCTGGCACCGGTTCCTGGTGGGGCCGAAGCAGACGTCCCTGGCCCCCGACGAGCTGATCCTCGGGGCGCAGTGGACGGTGACGCGCGGCCCCGGATCCTTCTCCAAGGTCGGCACGCGCAACGCGATGGTCATCGCCGTGGCCAGCCTGTGCCTGGTGCTGGACGAAGACCGGCGCCAGGTCCGCGTCGCCCTCGGTTCGGTGGGGCCCACGGTCCTGCGCGCCCCCGAGGCGGAGGCCTTCGCCGCCGGTGTTTTGGGCGCCGCCGGGGCGTGGGACGATCCCCGGGCGCCGGTTCCAGAGGCGGCGCTCGAGGAGTTCGGGGAACGCGTCGCCGCCGCGGCCAGGCCCATCGACGACGTACGCGGGACGGCGGCCTACCGCCGACATGCCTGCCGGGTCCTCGGACGCCGGGCCCTGTCCTGGGCGCTGGCAGACCGGCGGCTGGAGCACTGAAGCGACCCGGGGGGAAAGACGGCGAAGAGGTGGTGCGGCGAAGATGCTGGTGCGTCTGAAAGTGAACGGGGAATGGCGGGAGGCGGACGTCTGGCCCGGGGCCAGCCTCCTCTTCCTCCTCCGGGAGAGCCTGGGACTCGTGGGGTCGAAGAACGCCTGTGAGCAGGGGGAGTGCGGGTCGTGCTCGGTCTGGCTGGACGGGGAACTGGTCTGCGCCTGCCTGGTCCACGCGGCGCAGGCCCACGAGCGCGAGGTGCGCACCGTGGAGGCCCTCGCCCAGGGGCCCCGCCTGCATCCCGTGCAGGAAGCCTTCCTTGAGGCGGGCGCGGTCCAGTGCGGTTTCTGCACCCCCGGGCTGATCGTGGCCGTCGTCGACCTGCTGGAGCGCGACCCGACCCCCGGTGAGCCGACAATCCGCGAAGCGCTGGCCGGCAATCTCTGCCGCTGCACGGGGTACGCGAAGATCATCGACGCCGTGAAGCTGGCGGCGCAGAAGATGGCCGCGCCGTGAGCGGCGGGTTCGGCACGCCGGGTCGTCCGGGGCGATGAGCGCAATTCGGATCGACGGCTGCGAGGTGATCGTGACGATGGACGACGCCGGCCGCGAGATCGCCGGCGGGTCGCTCCTTATCCGCGACGGCGTCATCGCCTGGGTGGGTGCGGGGGAGCCCCCCGCGGATGCGGAGGCGGACGCGGAGGTGGAGGTGATCGACGCCTCGGGGATGGTGGCGCTGCCCGGCCTCGTCAACGCCCACCACCATCTCTACCAGTCGATGACGCGCGTCCGCGCCCAGGAGCAGGGGCTGTTCGGCTGGCTGCAGGAGCTGTACCCTGTCTGGGCGGGACTGAGCGTCGAGTGGATGCGCGCCTCGGCGCGGGCCGGGCTGGCCGAACTGGCTCTGTCGGGGTGCTCGACGACGACAGATCACCACTACATTTTCCCCCGGGGCGCGGCGGGGATCTTCGAGGCCGAGGTCGAGGCGGCGCGGGAACTGGGGTTGCGCTTCCACCCCTGTCGCGGGTCCATGGACCTGGGACAGTCGCGCGGGGGGCTCCCTCCGGACGGGGTGGTCGAGGAGATCGACGACATCCTGAGCCAGACCGCGGATCTCATAAGGCGCCTCCACGATCCCGCCCCCGGGTCGATGCTGCGCATTGCGGTGGCGCCGTGTTCCCCCTTTTCGGTCAGCCGCCGCCTCATGGAAGAATCCCGGGTGCTGGCGCGCCGGCTGGGGGTCCGGCTGCACACCCACATCGCCGAAACCCTGGATGAGGAACGGTTCTGCCTGGAGACCTTCCACCGGAGGCCCGTCGAGCTCCTGGAGGACCTGGACTGGCTGGGCCCCGATGTCTGGCTGGCGCACTGCGTGCACGTCAGTGCGGCGGACATTGACCGCCTCGCCAGGACGGGCACCGCTGTGGCCTGGTGTCCCACCTCGAACCTCAGGCTGGGGTCGGGCCTGGCTCCCGCCCGGGATCTGCTGGAGGCGGGGGTGCCGGTGGGCCTCGCCGTGGACGGGTCGGCCTCCAACGACAGCGGCCACCTGCTGGCCGAGGTCCGGCAGGCGATGCTCGTGGCCCGGGGACGCAGCGGTCCCTCGGCCATGAGCGCCCGTCAGGCGCTGCGGGTCGCCACGCGCGGGAGCGCCGCCTGCCTGGGGCGGGAGGACATCGGCGCACTCGAGCCGGGGAAGCGGGCGGACGTGGCCCTGTTCGATCTCGCCAATCTGGCCTACGCCGGCGCCGAGGCCGATCCGGTGGCGGCGCTCGTGTTCTGCCAGAGCCAGCGGGTCACCCATCTCCTGGTGGAGGGGCGCTGGGTGGTGCGCGACGGCGAACTGGTCACGGCCGACGAGGGCGCCATCGGGCGCGAGGTGCGGCGTCTGGCGACGCAGATCCTCAGCGGGGGACGGCGATGAGCACGAAGGTCCGCGAGCGCACGAAGGGCGGGGTCGGGGAGAGCGTCCACCGCGTGGACGGGGTGCCCAAGGTCAAAGGGCAGTTTCTGTACGGCAGCGATCTGTGGGCCGAGGAGATGCTTTGGGGCTACACGGTGCGCAGTCCCCACGCCCATGCCCGCATCCGCTCCGTCGACGTGTCCGCGGCCCTGGTCTATCCCGGCGTCCACGCCGCGCTCGTGGCCGCGGACGTCCCCGGCAAGAAGGTCTATGGCCTGGAGATTCCCGACCAGCCGGTGCTCGCCTGGGACCGCGTGCGCTACCAGGGCGAACCGGTGGCCATCCTGGCGGCGATCGACCTGGAGACCGCGCGGCGCGCCGCCGACCGGGTCAGGGTTGTCTACGAGGTCCTTCCGGCGGTCACCGATATGGAGCAGGCCCTGCGGCCCGACGCGCCGCAGGTGCACGACCACGGGAACGTCGTCAAGCACGTCCACATCGAACACGGCAATCCCGAGGCCGGCGCCGATGTCTGGGTGGAGGGCTATTACGAGACCGGGATGCAGGATCAGGCGATCCTCGGGCCGGAGTCGGGCCTGGCGGTGCCGGCGGAGGACGGCGGCGTGGATCTCTACGTGGCCACGCAGTGGCTGCACGTGGATCGGGAGCAGATCGCACCCTGTCTGAATCTCCCCAAGGAGAAAGTCCGCCTGCATCTGGCCGGCGTGGGCGGCGCCTTCGGCTCCCGCGAGGACGTGAGCATGCACATCCACGCCTGCCTGCTGGCGCTGCGCACGAGGCGCCCGGTGAAGATGGTCTACTCGCGCGAGGAGTCGTTCTTCGGTCATGTCCACCGCCATCCCGCGCGCATCTGGATGCGCCACGGGGCGACGCGGGACGGCCGGCTGGTCTGCGTGCGGGCGCGCCTGATCATCGACGGCGGCGCCTATGCCTCCTCCTCCCCCGCCGTCATCACCAACGCCTCGACCTTCGCCGCCGGGCCCTATGAGGTGCCCAACGCCCTGATCGACGGCACGGCCGTGTACACCAACAACCCGCCCTGCGGGGCGATGCGCGGCTTCGGGGCGGTGCAGGCCTGCTTCGCCTACGAGGCGCAGATGGACAAACTGGCCCGGGCGCTGGGGCTCGATCCGGTCGAGCTGCGTTTGCGCAACGCCCTGCAGACCGGCTCCGTCCTGCCCACGGGCCAGGTCGTCCACGGCAGCGCGCCGGTGCGGGAGGTGATCCGCCGCTGCGCAGAGTTGCCCCCGCCCGCGGAGCCGGTGGAGCGGGATCCGCTCTCTTTCCCCGGCGGGGCGGGCAATGTCGGCCGCGGGGAACGCCTGCGCCGCGGCGTCGGCTTTGCCGTCGGCTACAAAAACATCGCCTACAGCGCCGGCTTCGACGACTCGGCGGAGGCGCGGGTGAAGCTCTTCGCCGTCAGTTCTCGACCCGTGGCCGAGGTGCACAGCGCGGCGGCCGAAGTCGGCCAGGGCGTCCACACCATCCTGGTGCAGATCGCCAGAGAAGAGCTCGGGATCGAGCAGGTCATCCTTCACCCGGCGGACACACTCGTGGGCTCGGCCGGCTCCAGTTCCGCCTCGCGTCAGACGATGATGTCCGGGGGCGCGGTGCAGCTGGCCTGCCGCGCCGTGCGGGAGCAGCTCTTCGAACGCGTCCGACAGTGGGCGCGGACCCGGGGGATGCGGCTCGGCGACGACCTGGCGGTCGTCGGGGGTGAGGTGGTGGCCGACGGTCGCCCCATCGCGTCCGTCGTGGAGTTCCTCGACCCGCCCATCGTGGCCACCCGCGTGTACCATCACCGCAAGACCACCCCTCCCGACGAACGCGGGCAGGGAGATATCCACGTCACCTTTGCCTTCGCCGCGCAGCGTGCCGTGGTGGAGGTGGATGAAGACCTCGGGCTGGTCCGCGTCCTCCAGGTGGCCTGCGCCCAGGACGTGGGGCGGGCGATCAACCCCCAGGCGGTCTACGGCCAGATCGAGGGCGGGACGGCGCAGGGGCTGGGCCTGGCCCTCATGGAGGAGCTGCAGATCCGGGAGGGCCGCATCCTCAACCCGTCGTTCACGGATTACCTCATCCCGACCATCCTGGACATGCCCCCGGTCATCTCCACCCTGGTGGAGGAGCCGGAGCCGGGCGTCCCCTTCGGTGCCAAGGGCGTCGGCGAGTTCTCCGCCGTGGTCTCCACGGCGGCGATCGTCGCCGCCCTGCGCAACGCCACCGGCCGCGAGCTCAACCGCGTTCCCGTCCGTCCCGACGACCTGATCGGACTCGCCCCGCCGCGGACGAGTCCCGGTCCGCCGCCCCCACCGGCCGTCAGGGGCGCCGCCTGAACCCTCATGCGCACGGTGTTCGCCGGGGGGACGATCGTCGGTCCCGACGGGATCATCCGGGCCGACCTCCTGGTGGAGGGGGAGCGGATCGCCGCCATCGGCCCCGCCCTGCCGCGGGACGATGCCCGGGTCGTCGATGCGACGGGTCTCTACCTGCTGCCCGGCGGCATCGACGTGCATACGCACCTGGACATGCCCCTCGACGACATCGCCTCGACCGACGACTTCACCTCCGGACACGTGGCCGCGGCCTTCGGCGGGACGACATCGCACATCGATTTCGTGATCCAGGAGCGGGGCGGTACGCTCCGCCAGGCCCTCGACGCGTGGCACCGGCGGGCAGAGGGCAAGGCCTGCATCGACTACGGTTTCCACATGACCATCGCGGATCCGCATCCCCGGGTGCTCGAGGAGATGGCCCGATTGCCCGATTGGGGGATCTCCACGGTCAAGGTGCTGATGGCCTACAAGGGCCGTCTCCAACTGGACGACACGCAACTGCTGGCGGTGATGCGCGCCTCGGCGGAGCACGGCCTGCTGACGATGGTGCACTGCGAGAACGGCGACATCATCGAGGTCCTGGTCCGGGAAGCCGTCGCCGCGGGCCGGCGGGAGCCGAAGTACCACCCCCTCACCCGGCCGGCCGTGCTCGAGGGCGAGGCGACCGCCAGGGCCATCGCCATTGCCGCGGTGGCCGGCGCCCCCCTCTACGTGGTCCACCTCACCTGCCAGGTCGCCCTGGAGCAGGTGCGCGCGGCGCAGCGGCGCGCCCAGCAGGTGCTGGCCGAGACCTGCATCCAGTACCTGTTCTTTACCGCCGCCGACCTGGACCGCCCCGACTTCGAGGGCGCCAAGTTCGTCTGCTCCCCGCCCTTCCGGACCGCGGCCGACCAGGACGCGCTGTGGGCGGGGCTCCGGGAGGGCACGCTGGTCGTCGTCTCCACCGACCACTGCCCGTTCAACTTCGCCGGGGAGAAGCAGCGCGGCCGGGACGACTTCACCCGGATCCCCAACGGCGTGCCGGCGATCGAGGACCGGCTGGTCATGCTCTATCAGGCCGGCGTCAACGGGGGGCGGATCCCGCTGTCCCGTTTTGTCGAAGTGACGGCGACCAACCCGGCGAAGATCTTCGGTCTCTATCCGCGGAAAGGGATCCTGGCCGCGGGGTCGGACGCCGACATCGTGCTGTGGGATCCGCAGGCTCGCCGCACGATCAGCGCGCGGACCCACCACATGCGGGTGGACTACAACCTCTTTGAAGGCAGCGCCGTGGTCGGTGCGCCTGTGGGCACCTGGCTGCGCGGCCGGCAGATCGTGGACGGCGAGCGGTTCCTCGGCCAGGCCGGCGCGGGCCGGTTTCTCCACCGGGCGCGTTTCGATCCGGTTCTGACGGGGAGGATCTAGGCCAGGGGGGGACGCAGGGCGAGGTGGCGCCGGTCGATCTCCTCGACCCGCCCCGCTTCTTCCTCCCAGAAGGCTCGGCCGCGCATCCGGCGCAGCGTCTCCTCGGTGTAGCCGAGCCGCACCCAGGTGGCTTCCTTCTGGGCGAACAGGCGCGCTTTCTGCTCGGGGGGCTGCACGTTCAAGATCTCCTCGGGGGTGGAGGCCTGGAAGGGGTGCTCCGTCCAGCGGGCAAGCCGCTGCGGCCAGTCGGGGTGGCGCGTTTTCAGGTCGGCGATCACGGACGGGTAGCGGTCGAAACCGTCGGTGGCGACGGTGACCACGTTGTCCCCCCGCCCCAATCCCAGGTACTTCGCCATCCGCACCGCGGCGATGATGTTGCATGCGCCCGAGATCCCCAGGAGTGTCCCCCACGGCGTCTCCTGCAGCGCCAGCAGGCTCCACAGACAGTCCTCGTCGTGCACCAGCAGGACGTAATCGGTGTTGAGCACGTTGTGGATCAAGGTCACCATCTTGTCGCCCACGCCTTCGATCCGGTGCGAGCCGATGCCGTTGTTGTAGAGGGTGGGACACTCCCGGGGTTCGGGCGCGGCAACCAGGGCCTCGGGGAATCTGGCCTTGATCTCGTCGCCTGCGGCCAGGGTGCCTGCCGAGCCGGGAGCGGCCACGAAGAGGGCGACGCGGCCGTTGCCGTGCGCCGCGGCGGCCTCCAGGGCGGCCGGGCCCGTGACGGCGCGATGGAAGCGGTAGTTGGGCAGGAGCGAGAACTGCTCCAGGACGATGAACTCCGGCCGGTGCAGATAGGCGGCGTGGGTGCGCTCGAGAGTCAGGATCACATCCGATTCCGTGCCCGGGGTCAGGTCCAGCTCCCCGCCGTAGCGCCGGATGCGCTCGTACCGCTCCCGGCTCATCCCGTCCGGCATCACCACCACCGCCCGGTATCCCTTCAGCTGGGCGACATAGGCCGTGCCGATCCCGAAGTTCCCGGTGGACGGGCCGACCACCGTGTGCACGCCCGGCCGGGCCCGGCCCTCCAGTTCGGCCTCCATGAGCGTCGTGTACACCGGCCCGACCTTGTGGCTGCCGGAAGGGAAGTGACATCCGATCAGGACGATGACGTTCGCCTCCACTCCGGTCAGGTCCGCCGGCAGGACCGCATGGTTGATCGTCCCGTCGGGCCGGCGCCAGGTGATGTTGAAGAGGTTGAGCGGGTCCTCTTCGCGGGCGCGCGCCTCGACCACGCGCCGGCGGAAGGCGTCGGGCAGCAGGCGCGGGTCGCGCATTTCGGCGTAGGTGGGGCCGGGGACGTTCGTCACGGCTGTGTCCTCGTCACCGTCCTCCGAGGATGCACGCTCGCGGCCACCGCGTCCAGCGACGGCTCGATCTCCACCGCACGTCCGGCGGCGCGCAGCGTCCCCGCGATGTCCTTCAGCCCCGTGCCGGTGATCACCAGGAGGAGACGTTCGTGCCGCTCGACGGCGGCCTGCTCCAGGAGATGCGGGATCGCCGCCACCCCGGCCACCGCCGCCGGTTCTCCCCAGATGCCGGTCGTTCGGGCCAGCAGGCGCATCGCCTCAAGGATCTCTTCGTCGGTCACGGTGACGAAGGTCCCGCCGGAGTCCCGAACCGCCCGGAGCGCTTTCCGCCAGTTGCGGGGCGTGCCCACGGCGATGCCGTCGGCCAACGTCCGCGCCGGGCCGGGTTCGAGCGGCCGGCCCGTACGGAACGCCTGGGCGATGGGCGCGGCGCCCGCGGCCTGCACCCCGATGACCCGCGGGAGACGCCCGGTCAGGCCGAGGTCCCGGGCCTCGCGCAGGCCCTTGGCGATGCCGGCCAGCGTGCAGCCGTCGCCCACCGGGACGACCACCGCGTCCGGCGGCTCCCAGGACAGCTGCTCGGCGATCTCCAGGCCGGCGGTCTTCTTCCCTTCCACCAGGACCGGGTTGACGGCGCTGTTGCGGTTGTACCAGCCGAAGCGTTCGGCCGCCGCCATGGAGAGGGCGAAGGCGTCTTCGTAGGTCCCGCGCACCCGGAACACCGTGGCCCCATAGATCAGCATCTGGGCCAGTTTGGCCTCGGCGGCGTGATGGGGAAGGAAGATATAGGCCTGCAGGCCCAGCGGCGCGGCCTGTCCGGCCAGCGACGACGCGGCGTTTCCCGTGGAGGCGCAGGTGATCTCGCGGCTGCCGCCGGCCGCCGCCCGCACCGCGCCGACGCTGCTGGCGCGGTCTTTCAGCGAGCCCGTGGGATTCCGTCCTTCGTCTTTCAGGTAGAGGGCGTGCAGGCCGTAGTGCCGCGCCAGCGGGGCGGCATCGACGATCGGGGTCCACCCCACGGGTGGCTGCGCTCGGGGTTGCCGGTCAGCCGGTCGCGCGTCAGCAGCCGACGGACGGCGTCGTAGTCGTACTCGATGTCCAGGATTCCCTCGAGCCCGCAGGCCGGGCAGGTGAAAGGCGCCTCCGGGGGCGCATAGGCGCGCCCGCAGAGGGTGCAGACGAAACGGGTAACCAGGCCGAATCCCGACGGCATGTGTTGCGTCCTTCGTGCCGTGGCGAGGGATCTCCCCCTGCAGGGCGAACACCTGCACCATGTCCGTCTCCGCCGATGTGATCCGCCGTCTCGACGAGTTCCTGGGCAGCCTGGAGAGCGAGATGATTGCGTTCCTCCGGGAGATCGTGGCCATCCCCAGCATGGACGGTCAGCTGGCCGACGTGGGCCGCGCCGTCGGCGACCGGATGCGCCGTCTCGGCTTCGAGGAGGTGCGCTTCGACGCGATGGGCAACATCCTGGGCCGCATCGGCTCCGGCCCGCGCCTGCTGCTTTACGACAGCCACCTGGACACCGTCGGGGTGAGCGACCGGGCGGCCTGGGCCTGGGATCCCTTCCAGGGCAAGGTCGAAGACGGCGTCCTCTACGCGCTGGGCGCGGGCGACGAGAAGGGCAGCACCCCGCCCATGCTCTACGCGCTGCACGCCCTCCAGCGCCTGGGATTGCTCGGGGGCTGGACCTGCTACTACTTCGGTAATATGGAGGAGTGGTGCGACGGCATCGCCGCCCACGCCCTGGTCGAGCACGAGCGCCTCCGTCCGGAGTTCGTCGTGATCGGCGAGCCGACGCGCCTGCAGGTCTACCGCGGGCATCGGGGCCGCGTCGAGGTGAGCGTCACCTTCCGCGGGAAGACGGCGCATGCCAGTGCGCCCGAGCGCGGGGACAATGCCGTCTACAAAGCGGCGGCCTTCGTCCGGCACGTGGCCGAGCTGAACAGGACGTTCACCGGTGATCCCTTTCTGGGGCCCGGAACGATCGCCGTGACGCAGATCCAGAGCCGGGCGCCCTCCCTGAACGCCGTGCCGGACGTCTGCGCGCTGTACATCGACCGACGGATCACGGTCGGGGAGACGAAGGAAGAAGTGCTGGCCGAGTTGCGGGGGCTGCCGGGCGGGAACGAGGCCGAGATCGTGATTCCCCTCTACGAGCAACCGAGCTACACCGGGTTCGTCTTTCCCGTGGAGAAAGTCTACCCGGCCTGGGCCTTGCCGGAAGATCACGTGCTGGTCCGGGCGGGTCAGGAAGCGGCGCGCCTGGCCTACGGGAGACCGACCGACCTCGGCCGCTGGGCGTTCTCCACGAACGGCACGTACTGGATGGGGAAAGCCGGCATTCCCGCCATCGGCTTCGGACCCGGCGACGAGCGCTACGCGCACACCACGCTGGATCAGGTGCCCCTGGCCGAGGTCACCGCCGCATCCCGCTTCTACGCCCTGCTGCCCCTCGTCCTCGGGGAGATGGTGTCCTGAGCGGCCGGCAGTGGCCGAGCCCCGTCACCCCGATGCCCGATGACTATGTCCCGCGGGACCGGGGTATGATCAATGAGTGCAGGTCAGGACCCCGGTGGGACCTCCCGGGAATCACCCGCTCCACACTCCGTCCAAGGAGGTGCGTGGTGCTTTTGCGGATCCTCGCAGTGGCAGCCGTGTTTGTGCTCGTCGCCAGTCTCGTGACCCCCGTCGGGGCGCAGATGGCGTTGCGGCACACCTTCACCTTTCGGTACTGGGGAAGCACCTTCTCCTTCGGCAACCCGCCTCCCGCCACCTACCAGTACAACCAGCCCGGCTGGGGGTTCTCCTACAGAGGAGATGCACGGAATAGACCCTGGGCTCTCACCTTCAACTATGACGGGTTGAGCGCCCCCGGGCAGTTCTGGGAGACGGCGACGATGTGGAACATCAACGCCCACCGCCGGTTGCCCAACATCCCCAACGGGCAGGCCAGCGTGTTCCTCGGCTACGGCAGCGCGACTCTGTCCAACACCGTCGGCGGGCAGGGCGGGACCTCTGCCGGCTTCCGGCTCGGAGCCGACGCCCGCGTCAACCTGGGGCCGTCGACCGCCGGCTGGTACGTCACCGGCGAGGCCGCCTGGGGACCGAGCTGGGACAACACCTTTGCCGCCTTTCCGGCCTTCGCCAACGGTCCCACGACCGAGTACAAGATCGCCCTGGGACGGGAGTTCGGTCCCAATGCGTCGGCGCAGATCGGCTGGCGTTCCTTCAACTGGAGCATTCCGACCTCTCCGGGATGCGGCACCAGCCCCGGCTGCCAGCTGCGGTGGAGCGGCTGGACGCTTGAGGTCGTGACGCGCCGCTAGCGCGGGCTTCGGAACGGTTGCGCCTGTCGCCGGCCGTCCGGCCGGCGACAGGCGTTCTTCGGTCCCGTCCGGCGGGACCGACCGCTCAGAAGGACTGTCCCCGGTACGCCCAGCCCGTAAGGCGGCGTTCAACGACGGCGAAGGCGGCGAACAACACCACGCCCATCCCCGCCACGGCGACCAGACCGGCGAAGACCAGAGGCACGTCGAAGCGCGAACTGGCGGACAGCATCAGGTAGCCGATCCCCCGGTTCGCGGCCACCGTTTCCGAGATCACGGCGCCCACGAAGGCCAGCGTCACCGCCACCTTGAGCGAGGCGAAGAAATAGGGCAGGGACCGCGGGAGGCCGATCTTGAGGAAGATCTCGCCTTTACTCGCGCCCAGGGACCGCAGGACATCCTGCAGCTCCGGTTCCAGGGTGGCCAGACCGGTGGCCACATTGACCACGATGGGGAAGAAGGAGATGAGGAAGGCGGTGACGATGGCCGGGACGGTGCCGATCCCGAACCAGATGACGAGCACCGGGACGATGGCCACCTTCGGCACGCTGTTGAAGCCGACGAGCAGCGGATACAGCGCGCGGTAGATCAGCCCCGAGTAGCCGATGGCCAGCCCGAGGGCCAGCCCGCCGATGATGGCCAGGCCGAAGCCGACCAGCGTCGTGTACAGGGTCTGCGCGGCGTTGAACCAGAGGGCCTCGCGCCAGGTCCACAGCGACCGCCCGATGACCATGGGACCCGGGAGGACGAAGACCGGAATTCGGAACGCCCGCACGGCGGCTTCCCAGCCGACAACCACCAGGACGCTGACGGCCAGGGGGGGCGCGATCTCCTCCCACCGCCGCCGGGCCGGGGTCATGCGCTCCGTCCCTCCCCGATCCGGCGGCGGATCTCGTGGTAGAGCTCGGTGAAGCGCGGAGTGAAGGTATCCTCCAGCGTCCTCGGCCGGGGGAGATCGGAGTCGGCGCGATAGATGATCCGCCCCGGCCGCGGGCTCATCACGTAGACGGCGTCGGCCAGAAAGACGGCTTCCCGCAGGTCGTGGGTGACCAGCACGACGGTAAACTTCCTCCGCAGCCAGAGGTCCTGCAGGACCTGCCACAGCTCTTCGCGGGTGAAGGCGTCCAGCGCCCCGAAGGGCTCGTCGAGGAGCAGCAGGTCGGGCTCGTGGATCAGGGCCCGGCACAGGTTCACCCGCTGCTGCTGGCCGCCGGAGATCTGCCAGGGAAACCGGGTCTCGAACCCGGCCATGCCCACCGACGCCAGCAGCTCGCGGGCCCGGGCGGCATACTCGTGGCGCCGGGTCCGGAACCGCTGCTTGTGCGGTTCGACGATCTCCAGGGGGAGCAGGACGTTCTCCAGCGTCCGGCGCCAGGGCAGGAGGATCGGGTTTTGGAAGGCCATGCCGACATTTTTCTGCGGGCCCAGGACCGGT
>JAVKHY010000022.1 GCA_031459765.1 Armatimonadota bacterium
CGCGCCGCCCTCTACCTCCAGGACAAGCACCCGATCCGCGACGGCATCCGCTACGCGCAGTACGCGGAAGCCCGCGGGTTCGAGGCCGTCTGGCAGGCCGAGTCGCGGCTGGTGCGGGAGGCCACCGTGCCCATGGCGGCCTACGCCGCGCACACCGAGCGCCTGCGCATCGGTTCGGGGGTGGTCAACACCTGGACGCGCAACGTGGGGCTGCTGGCCGCGACCTTTGTCACCCTGGACGACTTGGCGCCGGGCCGGATCATCCTCGGCCTGGGGGCCTGGTGGGATCCCCTGGCCCGCAAGGTGGGCATCGTCCGGACCAACCCCCTGCAGTGCATGCGCGAGACCGTGGAAGCCTGCCGCCGGCTGTTCACCCTGCGGGAGGTCACCTACCACGGCCGGTTCGTGCACCTGGACGGGGTGCGTATCGACGTGGTGCACGGGGATACCGCCCCGCGGCGCATCCCCATCTATATCGGGGCCACGGGACCGAAGATGCTGGAGCTGGCCGGCGAGATCGCCGACGGCGTCCTGCTGAACTACATGGTGTCGCCGAAGTACAATGATGATGCGCTGGAGCGGATCGCCGCCGGGGCCCGTCGGGCCGGGCGGCGGCTGGAGGAGATCGACCGGCCCCAGCTGGTGGTCTGCTCGGTGGACCGCGACCGCAGCCGGGCGCTGGATGCGGCGCGCCTCCTGCTGACCCAGTACCTGGGCCAGCAGCCGCATATCATGAAGGCCTCGGGCGTGGCGCCGGCGCTGATCGAGAAGATCAACGAGATCGTTCACTGGCCGGCTACCCACGAGGAGATTCTGCGGGCCTCCCGGTACGTGCCCGACGAGGTCGTCCAGATGGTGAGTGCCGCCGGGACACCGGAGGAGTGCCGGGCGAAAGTCGCCGAGTACCTCGCCCACGGGGCGACCTGTCCCGTGCTGTACCCGCTGGGCGACGACGTGGAGCTGATGATCGACACCTTCAGGGCGGCATGAGCGAGCGGATCACCTTCACCGTCAACGGCCGGCCGGTGACCGTCGAGGCCGATCCCGACGAAACCCTCCTGGACGTGCTCCGGGAGCGGCTCGGGATCACCTCGCCGAAGGACGGCTGCCAGCCGGAAGGGTACTGCGGCTGCTGTACGGTGCTGGTGGACGGGCATGCCCGCGTGGCCTGCTCCCAGCCGGCGGCGGCCTTCGCCGGGAAGTCCATCCTCACGCTGGAGGGACTGGACGCCCGGCAGCGCGAGGCCTTCGCCCTGGCCTTCGCCGCCACCGGCGCCTCGCAGTGCGGCTTCTGTTCCCCCGGGATCGTGGTGAAGGCCGCGGCGCAGCTGGCGAAGGAGCCCCATCCGTCCCGGGAACAGGTCGCCCGCTGGCTGGCCGCCCACCTCTGTCGCTGCACGGGCTATGTCAAGATCATCGACGCCATCCTGCTGGCCGCCCGCATTCTGGCGGGGGAGGAACGCCCCGTCCTGCAGTGGGAGGGGCGGCTCGGCTCCCGGGCGCCGCGCTACGAGGCCCAGGCCTTGGCCCTGGGGGAGAAGCCCTTCGTCAACGATCTGACCGTGCCGGAGATGCTGCACGGCGCGCTGCGCTTTTCCGACCATCCCCGGGCCGTGGTGAAGAAGATCGATGTCTCGAGAGCCGCCGCCATGCCGGGCGTGGTCAGAATCGTGCTCGCCGGGGACGTTCCCGGCGAGCGCCATGTGGGCTGCATCTACAACGACTGGCCCCTCTTCATCGCCGAAGGCGAAACCACCCGGTACGTGGGCGATGTGCTGGCTGCGGTGGTGGCCGCCACCCGGCGTCAGGCGCGGGCCGCGGCGGCGGCGATCGAGGTGGAGTACGAGGTGCTGGAACCGGTGACCGACCCCGAGGAGGCGCTGCGGCCCGACGCTCCCCGGGTGCACGAGCACGGCAACCTCCTCAAGACGTGGCGGATCAAGCGTGGGAACGTGGACGAGGCGCTGGCCCGCTCGGCCCACGTCGTCACCGAGACCTTTCAGACCCAGTTCATCGAACACGCCTTCCTCGAACCCGAGTCCGCGCTGGCCTTCGACACGCCCGAGGGCATGCGCGTCTTCTCGGGCGGGCAGGGCATCTGGGACGACCGGCGCCAGATTGCCCGGCTCCTGGGCGAGCCGGAGGGGCGCGTGCGGGTGACGCTGGTCAGCAACGGGGGCGCCTTCGGGGGGAAGGAGGACCTCGGCATCACCGGCCATGCCGCGGTGCTGGCCCGGCTGACGGGGAAACCCGTCAGGCTCACGCTGTCCCGCGCGGAGTCCATCCGCATGCACCCGAAGCGCCATCCCCTGCGGATGACCTACACCGTGGGGTGCGATGGGCGCGGGCGCCTCACCGCGGTGCGGGCGCGCATCATCGGCGACACCGGAGCCTACGCCAGCGTCGGCGACAAGGTGCTGCAGCGGGCCTGCGGCCACTCCTGCAGCGCCTACGACGTGCCCCACGTGGACGTCGAGGCCTACTGCGTGTATACCAACAACCCGCCGGCCGGGGCGATGCGCGGCTTCGGCAGCCACCAGGCCAACTTCGCCATGGAAGGCATGATGGACCGCCTGGCGGAGAAGGTCGGGATCGACGGCTGGGAGATTCGCTGGATCAACGCCCTGGAGCCCGGCGGCACCTTCGCCACGGGGCAGGTCCTGGGGCCCGGCGTCGGGCTGAAGCAGTGCCTCTTGGCGGTCAGGGACGTCTACCGAAACGCCCGCTATGCCGGGATCGCCTGCGCCGTCAAGAACGTCGGGGTGGGCAACGGACTGCCCGAGTACGGATTCGCCTCACTCCAGATCCGCCCGGACGGGACCATCCTGCTGCGCCACTCCTGGACGGAGATGGGGCAGGGCGTGCACACCGTCCTGCAGCAGGTCGTCTGCGAGGAACTGGCCTCCTATGGCGTCGACCTCTGCAGGGTGGAGGTCTCCGTGGACACCGAGCGGGAGTTCGGCACCGGGCAGACCACGGCCTCCCGCGCCACCTTCCTGGGAGGCCTGGCCGTGCGGCGTGCCTGCGAACAGCTGAAGGCCCGGCTGGACGGCGGCGACCTGCGGGCGCTGGCCGGCCAGGAGTTCACGGGCGAAGTGGCCTTCACACTCACCCAGGCCATGGACGACCCCCACCTGCAGCGCTCCCACATCTGTTACGGGTGGGCGGCCCAGGTGGTCATCCTGGATGAGACGGGCCGCATCGCGAAGGTCGTCGCCGCCCACGACGTGGGCAGGGTGATGAACCGCAACCTCCTGGAGGGACAGATCGAGGGCGCGGTGCACATGGGGCTGGGACACGCACTCACCGAGGAGTTCGTCGTCCGGGGCGGGTATATCGAGACGCCGACGCTGAAGTCCCAGGGGATCATCCCCGCCGCCGGCATGCCGCCCGTGGAGTGCATCTTCATCGAAGAGCCCCAGCCGGAAGGTCCCTACGGCGCGAAAGGGGTCGGGGAGATCGGGCTCGTCCCCACGGCAAGCGCCGTGGCCGGCGCCGTCCGCGCCTTCGACGGCCGCTGGCGGAACCGGCTGCCGATGAAGGACACCCCGGCGGCCCGCGCCGCCAACCCGAAGGCGGTAAGTCCGCGCGCCGTGCTCCGGGCCGGGGCGCAGGGCGCGGGGGCAGGGCCGGGCCGGCATCCCGCCGCCCCGTGAACTGGCTCCTGGAAGGCGGGCTCCTCGTCGATCCGGCCGGCGGCCGGGTGGAGGCCGGGACCCTCGCCGTCGCCGCCGGCCGCATCGCGCCCGCGGGCGCCGAGGGTCTCCGGGTGGACGTCTCCGGCTGCCTGGTCCTACCCGGCAACGTCTGCGCCCATCACCACCTGTACTCCGCCCTGGCCCGCGGGATGCCCGGGCCCGCTGAGCCGCCGCGGAGCTTCCCGGAGATCCTGGAGCGCATCTGGTGGCGTCTGGACCGGGCCCTGGATCCGGAGAGCATCAGGCTGTCGGCGTTGCTCGGCGCGGTGGAGGCGGCGAAGGCCGGCACGACCTCGCTCATCGATCACCACGCCTCACCCGAGGCCATCGACGGCTCCCTGGACCTTGTCGCCGACGCCGTGGCCGAGGCCGGGGTGCGCGGGGTGGTCTGCTATGAGGTCACCGACCGTCACGGCGCCGACCGCGGCCGGCAGGGGATCGCCGAGAACGTGCGGTTCCTGCGGGAGAACCGGCGGGACCTCGTCCGCGGGATGATGGGCGCCCACGCCTCCTTCACCCTCGGCCCGCGGACGCTGGAGCGCCTGGTGGAAGAGGCGCGGACGCGGCGGGTGCCGATCCACATTCACCTGGCCGAGGATCAGTGCGACGAACAGGACGCCCTGGAGCGCTACGGGCTGCGGACGGCGCACCGGCTGGCCCGGGCCGGGGCCCTGGGCGAAGGGGATCTGGTGGCCCACGGTGTTCACCTGGACGAGGAGGAACAGCGCCTGGTGCGCGAGATCGGCGCCTGGCTGATCCACAATCCCCGCTCGAACATGAACAACGGGGTGGGATACGCCCCGGTCCTGCGCATGGGGTCCCGGGTGGCGCTGGGCACGGACGGCATCGACGGCGACATGTTCAGCGAAACCCGGGCCTGTTACCTAAAGGCGCGGGAAGCGTCGCGGGAGGTCGGCCCCGGGTTCGCCGTGGAGCGCCTGACCGCCGGGGCGGTCCTTGCCGGCGCCCTCTTCGGGGAGCCGCTCCTCGGCACGCTGCGGCCGGGCGCCCCGGCCGATCTGGTCGTGCTCGACTACCGGCCGCCCACGCCGATGGCGGCGGCGAACGTCGCCGGACACTTCGTCTTCGCCTTCGGCGCGGCCGGGGTGCGGGACGTGATGGTCGCCGGCCGGTGGGTGGTGCGCGACCGGCGGCATCAACTGGTGGACGAGGCGGCCCTCGCCGCGCGGTGCCGCGAGGCCGCCCCGAGGCTGTGGCGGCGCATGGAGGCGTTCTGAAGGGAGGCACAGGCATGATGAGGAGGACCGCCCGGTCGGCGTTGACCGGCAGAGATTTCATCTCCACGGCGGACTGGACCAGGGAAGAGGTCGGCGTGGCGCTGGATGTGGCGGAAGAGCTCAAGGCCGCCTACAAAGCCGGGCGGCCGCACCGGCTCCTGCCCGACAAGACGCTGTTCATGATCTTTCTGGATCTCTCCACCCGCACGCGCAACGCCTTCGAGGCGGGGATGACGCAGTTGGGGGGGCACGCCCACTATATCGACGCCAACACCTCGCAGATCGCCCACGGGGAGTCGCCGCGCGACATGGGGATCATCCTTTCCTCCTACGGCCACGGCATTGCCATCCGCCACGACAAGATCCCCGGGCAGGGCAACGCCTACATGCGCGAGGTGGCGAACCACGCCACCGTCCCCGTGATCAACCTGCAGTGCGACGAAGACCATCCCACGCAGCAGCTCGCCGACCTGATGACCATCGAGGAGGTGTTCGGGACCCGGGACCTCTCCGGGATGCGGATCTGCGTCTCCTGGGCCTACTCGCCGTCCTACGCGAAACCGATGAGCGTGCCTCAGGGGCTGGCTCTGCTGCTGCCGCGGTTCGGGGCGGATCTGGTCATCGCCCGGCCTCCCGAGTACCGCCTGATGCCCCACGTGATGGAGCGGGCGCGCCGCCTGGCCGCGGAGGGCGGCGGGCGCATCACCGAGATCGAGGAGATGGACGAGGCCTTTCGGGGCGCCCAGGTCGTGTATCCCAAGTCCTGGGGGGCCGAGCACCTCTTCGGCAACGAACGCGAGGCGTTGGCCCTCAACGCGAAGTACACCTCCTGGATCTGCGACCGCCGGCGGATGGCGCTGGCCGCCAGGGATGCGATCTACATGCACTGTCTCCCCGCCGACCGCGGCTACGAGGTGACCGACGAGGTCATCGACGGCCCGCAGTCCGTGGTCTTCCAGCAGGCCGAGAACCGTCTGCACACCGCCAAGGCGCTGCTGGCGCTCACCATGGGAGGATTTGCCCGGCGCGGGGAGGAGCGCCGGAGAGCACGGACGCGCCGTCGCACAGGGTTTGCCCACCGGCGCTAGGGTGGGCGCGGGGCGCACCGGATCGGGCGGTGCGGGGCAATGTCCGGGTGGTCGCCGCTGCGGATCGGGTGTTGCGGATTTCCCCGGCGCCTCGAGATGTACGCGCGCGAGCTGCCCGTGGTGGAGGTGCAGCAGACCTTCTACCGGCCCCCACGGCCGGCGACGGCGGCGCGCTGGCGATCCCAGGTCCCGGAGGCCTTCGAGTTCACCCTGAAGGCCTGGCAGCTCATCACCCATCCGCCGACCAGCCCCACCTACCGCCGGCTGGGGCGCATCATCCCGGAGGCGCACCGGGACCGATACGGCGGGTTCGCTCCGACGGAGGAGGTCGCGGAGGCGTGGGCCCGGACGCGTGAGATCGCGCAGCTCCTGCGGGCGCGTCTTGTGCTCTTCCAGTGCCCGGCGAGTTTCACGCCGACCCCACAGCACGTCCGGCGGCTGCAGCGGTTCTTCGAACGCGCAGAGCGCGGAGGCCTCCGCTTCGCCTGGGAACCTCGGGGCCCCTGGCCGCCCGACCTGGTCCGCGGTCTCTGCCGCGACCTGGACCTCATCCACACGGTGGATCCGCTGGCGACGCGGGCGCTGTACGGCCGTCCCCGTTACTACCGGCTCCACGGGATCGGCGGATACCGCTACCGGTACACCGATGCCGACCTGCGGGCGCTGGCCGCCCGCTGCGCCGGCGAGACCTATGTCCTGTTCAACAACATCGCGATGTGGGAGGACGCCCGCCGGTTCGTCGCCCTCCTCTCAACGCGGCGCGCGCCGGGCGCCCCGCCTTCGCCGCGCCCGCCGCGGTGATCGTCCCGGGCCCTTGACAGCCCCGCCGCGGGGGGCAGAAACTGGACTCGGCACTTCCCATTTCCAAGGAGGGTCCCCGCATGCCGTATCCGTTCACGCTTCCCGATCTGGGCTATCCCTTCAACGCGCTGGAGCCCCACATCGACGCCCTGACCATGGAGATCCACCACGGCAAGCACCACGCCGCCTACGTGAACAACCTCAACGCGGCGCTGGAGAAGTACCCCGCCTTCCAGGGGAAGGAAGTCGAGGAGCTCCTCCGCACGCTGTCCGCACTGCCCCAGGAGATCCAGACCGCCGTCCGCAACAACGGCGGCGGCCACTACAACCACACCCTCTTCTGGCAGTGGATGACCCCCGGCGGAGCCCGGGAGCCCTCCGGCGCGCTGGCCCAGGCCATCGCGGCGGAGTTCGGTTCCGTGGACAAGTTCAAAGAGGCCCTGACCCAGGCCGGGATGACCCGGTTCGGCTCGGGGTGGGCCTGGCTGGCGATGGACAACGGCGGGAAGCTCAAGGTGCTCAGCACGGCCAACCAGGACAACCCCGTCATGGAAGGCCTCCTGCCCGTCCTGGGTGTGGACGTCTGGGAGCACGCCTACTACCTGAAGTACCAGAACCGCCGCGCCGACTACCTGAAGGCCTGGTGGAACGTGGTGAACTGGTCCCGGGTCGCCGAGACCTACGAACAGGCCCGGCAGCGCGCGGGGGTGAGGGCGGGCTAGACCCGCGCGGCCCGGGCGGCGGAGTCACGGCCCTGCAGGAACGCCTCCTGCAGGGCCGTCGCTGTCTGCGCAGGAATCGGCCACCGTGCCGCGACGTTCCTGACACCGGAACCCGGACGGAGGCGAAGAGAGGTCGGAGAGGAGTCGGGTCATGGAGCTGGGGATGATCGGGCTGGGGCGCATGGGCGGGAACATGGCCGAGCGCCTGCTGCGCGGAGGGCACCGCGTGGTGGGATACGCGCGCCGGCCGGAGGGGCTGGAGCGGATCCGGCGCCTGAATCTGGGGGCCGAGGGCGTGACGACGCTGCCCCTGCTGGCCGAGAAGCTGCGGCCTCCGCGCGCGGTCTGGCTGATGATCCCGGCCGGAGAGGCGGTAGATCGGATGCTGGACGGGCTGATCCCCGTGCTGGCCCCCGACGACATCGTCGTGGACGGAGGCAACTCCTACTACCGAGACACGCTGCGGCGGGCCGCCCGGCTGCGCCAGGCCGGCCTGCGCTTCCTGGACGTGGGGACGAGCGGTGGCGTCTGGGGGCTCACCGAAGGGTACAGCATGATGATCGGCGGGGAGCCGGAGGTCGTAGAGCTGCTGCGTCCGATTTTTGAGACCCTGGCCCCGGGCCGCGACCGCGGCTGGGGACGCGTCGGGCCCCACGGAGCCGGCCACTTCGTCAAGATGGTGCACAACGGGATCGAGTACGGCATGATGCAGGCCCTCGCGGAGGGTTTCGCCATCATGAAGCACAAAGAGGAGTTCCGCCTGGACCTCCACCAGGTGGCCGAGATCTGGCGCTACGGGAGCGTGGTGCGGTCCTGGCTGCTCGACCTCACGGCGCAGGCTCTGGCCGGCGACCAGGATCTCAAGGCGGTGGCCCCCCACGTCGCCGACTCCGGCGAAGGGCGGTGGACGGTGACCGAAGCCATCGATCTGGACGTCCCCGCTCCCGTGATCACCCTCGCCCTGCAGCAGCGCCTGCGCTCCCGCGATGAGTATTCCTTCGCCGACCGCCTGCTGGCGATGATGCGCTTCCAGTTCGGAGGGCACGAGTTCCGGCGGGAGCCGTCTTGAGGCCGGTCCATATCCGGCCGGACCTGGAGTCGCTCAGCGCCGCGGTCGCCGAGATCCTGGCCGCCCGGATCGCCGCTGCCGCCGCCCGGCAGGGCCGCTGCTCCTTCGTGCTCAGCGGCGGACGCACGCCCCGGCGTCTGTACGAGCTACTGCGCGACCGTTTCGCAGATCGAATCCCCTGGCCGCAGGTCGATCTCTTCTGGTCCGACGAACGGTATGTGCCCTACGACGATCCGCAGAGCAACTACCGCCTGGCGCGAGAGGCGCTGCTGGACGGCATCGCCATACCGGTCGGGAACGTCCATCCGATACCGACGCAGTACGCCGATCCCGCCGAGGCGGCGGAGGCCTACGAGGCCCTGATCCGCAGCTACTTCGGGACCCGCCCGCCCCGGTTTGACATCCTCCTGCTGGGCATGGCGGCCAACGGGCACGTCGCCTCTCTGTTCCCGGGCCATCCGGCGCTTTACGAGCGTCGGCGGTGGATCGTCGCCGCCACCGTGCCCGCCCATCCCCCGCGGCGTGTGACCATGACCTTTGCGCTTCTCAATAAAGCCGCGGAAGTGGTCTTTCTGGTGGCCGGAGCGGCGAAGGCGGACGCCGTGCGCCGCGCCCTGGCCCCGGGCACCACGGCCGACGAGATCCCCGCGGTCGGAGTCTCCCCCCGGTCGGGCGCGGTCACCTGGTGGCTCGACGCCGAGGCCGCCGCGAAACTCGGATCCGAAGTCCCCCGCGCCGACATTCCCTGACGGCCGTCCGATACCGACCAGCGGGCCTATCTCGACAGGTATGGGGCCTGGGCGTCGCCCTGGCCCACATCCGCCACATCCTGGCCGTACGTGACGAGGGGTCGGCGCCCTGCCGTCACGTGCAGAATCTGGTGGCGGCCAACATCGATCGGATCGAATCCCAGATCGCCGACCTGCAGGCGTTGCGCACGGACCTCCATCGGCTGCAGCGGGAGCTGAAGCGACGCCTTCCATCGGAGGCGCAGGCCGCCGTCGACTGCCCGTGCCTTGAGATCATCGCGCAGTTCCGCCGCGGGGCGCGCCGCCCCGGGAGGGCATAGGATGGACCAGGCTGATCTCGTCATCCTCGGCTCCGGATCGACGGCGTTTGCCGCCGCGCTGCGGGCGGCCGAGCTCGGGCACACGGCGATTATGACCGAGTCGCGCACTCTCGGCGGGACCTGCGTGAACCGCGGCTGCCTGCCGAGCAAGAACCTCATCGAGGCCGCCCGGATCTACTGGGAAGCGCAGCATCCCCGTTACCCCGGGCTGCGGCCGGCCGCCCTGGGGCTCGACTTCACCCGGTTGATCCGTCAGAAGGACGAGGTCGTCGAAGCGTACCGCGACAAGAAGTACGCGTCGATCGTCGCGGACGCCGAACGCATCCGGGTCATCGAGGGGCGGGCCGCCTTCGCCCCCGACGGTGCCGTCGACGTCAACGGGAGGCGCATCCGGGGGCGCCACTATCTGATTGCCACCGGCAGCCGCCCGGTGATCCCGGCGATCGAGGGGCTGGACGAGGTGCCGTATCTGACCTCCGATCTGCTCGCCTCCGGAGAAGAGGTCGAGTTGCGGGAACTCCCGCGGTCCCTCGTCATCGTGGGCGGGGGCTACATCGCCCTCGAGCTGGGACAGATGTTCCACCGCTTCGGCGCGCAGGTGACGATCCTGGAACGCGGCCCCCGCCTGCTCCGGGGCTTCGAGCCCGAGGCCGGTCTTGCGATCGCGGAGATCCTCCGCGAGGAAGGCGTGCGGGTCGAGACCGGCACGCCGGTGCGGCGCGTCCAGCGGGACGGCGAGGGTATCCTGGTGTCCGGCGACCGTGAGGGGACGCCGGTACGGTTCCGGGCGGAGCGGCTGCTGATCGCAGCCGGCCGCGCGCCCACTACGGATGCCCTCGGGCTCGAGCACGTCGGCGTGCGGCGCGACCCGGAAGGGTTCGTGATCGTCGACGCCTTCTTGCGCACCACCGCGTCCAACATCTGGGCCGCAGGCGACGTGATCGGCGGACACACCGGGGCTCAGCTGGCGACGCCGGTCGGCGCCCACGACGGCGGGATCGCCGCGCGGAACGCGCTCACGGGCGAACGGCGCGCGGTCGATCACACGGTGATTCCTCGCACCGACCCACCGATCGCCGCCGTGGGCCTCACCGATGAGGAAGCGAACAGGCGGGGACACCGCTGCCACTGCGGGACGATTCCCATGTCCGTCGTCCCGCGCGCCGGCGCCGTCCGGGATCCGCGCGGACTGATCAAGATGGTGCTGGATGGGGACACGAAGAAGGTGCTCGGCGTGACGATGGTCGGCCGCGAGGCGGGAGAAGTCATCCACGAGGCGGCGATGGCGCTGCGGTTCGGCGCCTCCGTGCACGATTTCATCGACATGGTGCACGTCTATCCGAC
This sequence comes from Armatimonadota bacterium, assembly GCA_031459765.1. Classification (NCBI taxonomy): domain Bacteria; kingdom Bacillati; phylum Candidatus Sysuimicrobiota; class Candidatus Sysuimicrobiia; order Candidatus Sysuimicrobiales; family Candidatus Kaftiobacteriaceae; genus Candidatus Kaftiobacterium; species Candidatus Kaftiobacterium secundum. The sequence continues at coordinate 11,030 of JAVKHY010000022.1, forward strand.
GATGGCGGAGGCGCTGAAGATCGCCGCCCTGTCCTTCTTCAAGGATGTCGAGCGGCTCTCGTGCTGCGCGGAGTGAGGCGGCGCCGGCCCGTCGGCCTCAGGCCGGCGCATCCGTGGCGATGATCCCGGCCGCGACCTCGGCGAGGTCCCGCCCCACGATGTCCGGCGCGGGCTGGATTGGATCGAGCACCATGCCGGAGCGAGCGACGAATGCCGCCTTGCACCCGGCGCGCAGGGCCCCCGCCACATCCCAGGCATGCGCCGCCACGAGACGGACCTGGCCGACGGCCACGCCGAAGCGCTCTGCGGCCATGCGGTAGGGTTCGGGCGCCGGCTTGAGGCGCCGAACCTCCTCCGCGGAGAGGATCTGTTCGAACAGGCCGACGAGGCCACTGCTGCGCATCTGCGCCTCGGCGACGGCCCGGGTCGAGTTCGTCAACGTCCCAAGCCGGAACCCGGCGGATCGGAGCCGCTCCAGGCTCTCGTGCACCTCGGGGTGCGGCGGGAGCTCGCGAATCGCCCCAAGAATCCTCCGCCGGTCTTCCTCGCCGAGGGATCTTCCCAGCCGCTGCGCGACCATGTCGAGCGCGCCCCGCCCGATGGTCCCGAAGTCGGTGTACGGCCCCACGACGATGGTCACCAGAAAGTTCTGCACGAACTGTTGAAACCACTGAGGACGTACCGCGGCGTCGCCGAAGACCTGCAGGAAGAGCGGATCCATCGCCCGCAGGTCGAGCAGCGTCTCGTTCACGTCGAAGATGAGAACGGATCCGGACACGGTCGCCGCCCCTTCTCCACGCCGAGAGCCGCCGGGCGCCCGGGACGCCCCGGCGGCTCGCCTGCCGATGCTCTGCTACGCCTTCGGATGCGCCGTCCTGGCGTGCTTTTCCAGCTCGGTCTGGTTGGCCACCTGCAGACCGCACATCGGGCACCGGATCGGCTGGCCCCTCTCCTTCGACTGTTCCACGGTGCTCACCCCCTTCCCGCGCGAGGCGCCCATCCATGATGCCCCCGGCGACGGGGGTGCGCTGTAGGCGGGATTACAGTTGCGCTTCAGGCGCGGCCCGCGGGGTCCGTCGGGATCCCCTTGGTGCGACGGAGGAAGGGTTCGCCGACCACGAGGGCCAGCACGGCATTGGCCGCGGCCTTCAGCGCGTTGAAGGGAATGAGGATGGGGAGGAGCATGGCCTGCACACGGTCCGGAGACAGACCGAACTGCAGGTGGAGGATGACGAAGTTGGCGGGGATCATGATCAGCACCCGGGCGGCGGTGCCGGCCAGGGCCGACCCGAGCAACCGGGCCCCGAAGGACCCGCGGGTCCGGCGGAAGGTCCAGGCCGTCGCGGCCACGAAGGTCGCCGCCGCGATGAAGTCGGCCAGCGGTCCGAAGGGCCCGCGGGCCCGGAACACCAGGTAGAGGAGGTCTTTGACCAAAACGACGGCCACGCCCGCCCCGGGGCCGTAGACGACGCCGGCGAGCAGGGCCACCGCGTCGCTGGGGTCGTAACGCAGGTAGGGTGCCTGGGGCAGCACGGGAATCTGCAGCGTGGCCATGAGCAGAAAGGCCAGCGCACCCGCCACGCCGAGGAAGACCAGCTGCTGCGTGCTCATGGGTCCATTCTAGGTTGGCATCCGATCCGAGGGAATATCGCATTGCGGAATGGAGTAGTGATCGAGGAGAGCGTGGAGGAGAGGTCCCATGCCGAAATCGGTAGTGGTGTACACGCAGCCGGGCTGAGTGTTCTGCGGCAAGGTGAAGGAGTTCCTTCGCCAGAAAGGCATTGATTACGTCGAGAAGGACATCAGCCGGGACGAGCAGGCGCTCAACGAGCTCACCGATAAGGGCTTTTTCGCCACCCCGGTGACGGTGATCGACGGCGAGGCCGTGGTGGGGTTCAACCGGACCCGGCTCGAGCAGCTGTTGGGTATCTGATCCGCGAGGAGTCGGTAATGGCCGTTGACCGGGAGGAGATGCGCAGGATCCTGACCACGGCGAAAACGATCGCCGTGGTGGGGCTCTCCAACAATCCCGATCGGCCCAGTTATGAAGCGGCCAGCTACCTCAAAGCGGCTGGCTACCGCATCATTCCCGTCAACCCCACGATCAGCGAGGCGCTCGGGGAGAAGGCCTACGCCAGCCTGCGTGACATCCGCGAACCGGTAGATGTGGTGCAGATCTTCCGGCGGCCGGAGGAAGTGCCGCAGGTGGTAGACGACGCCATCGCCATCAAGGCGAAAGCGGTGTGGATGCAGCCGGGCGCGGAAAACGAAGCCGCGGCGGCCCGGGCCCGGGCCGCCGGGCTCCTGGTTGTGGTCGGCGCCTGCATGATGGTGGCCCACCGCCGGTTCGTGGGCTGACGGCGGGGCCCTGATGTCTTCGGCCACGGAGCGTGTCCTGGAGGCGTTGCAGGCCAGAGGCCTGGCGGCCGAGATCACAGAGTTTCCCCAGAGCACCCGCACCGCGGCGGAGGCGGCCGCCGCCGTGGGGACGAGCGTCGCGCAGATCGTGAAGTCTCTGGTGTTTCTGGCCGACGGACGGCCCGTGCTGGTGCTGGCCTCCGGCGCCAACCGCGTCGATCCGGTCAAACTGGCCGCGGCCTGCGGCGCCCACAGCGCGCGACGCGCCGACGCCGAGACCGTTCGGGCGGTCACCGGGTTCGCCATCGGCGGAGTCCCGCCGGTCGGGCACGCCACCCCGCTGCCCGTCATCCTGGATCGGGATCTGTTGCGCTACGAGGTGGTCTACGCCGCGGCCGGAACGCCCCACGCCGTCTTCCCCATCGCCCCGGACCGGCTGCGGGAGATCACCGGGGCCGCCGTCGCCGACATCAAGGAGACCTGAGCCGGGACTTTGCCGAGGGTTGGCACAGGCTTCACACAGGCGTGATATCGTGAAGCGAGCAATGATCGGAGACGACGGCGCAACCGGCCCGGCCGAACAGATCGCTCCGGCGCCGCCGCCCGGAGAAGAGCTTGATCTTCTGGAGGAGATGGGCCGGACCATCTTCGATGCCGCGTCCGCGCTCGTCGCCGCCCTCCACGGCAAAACCCCTGTCGAGGACGCCTGGCAGACCACCCGTGATCTCGAGCACAAGGGCGACGCGATTGCGCGCGACGTCTTCGAGCTGCTCATCTCCCCGCGGCCGGTGGCCCTGGACCGCGGGGCCCTGAAGGCCCTCACCGGCTACCTGGACGACGTCCTGGATGCCATCGAAGCCGCCGCGGCGCGCCTGACGATCTACCGCGTCCGTCGGGCGCTGCCCGTGGTGCGGGAGATGGGAGATGCGGTTTTGGAGTCGGCACAGGAGCTGCGGCAGGCCCTCCGCCTGCGTCACCTGGAGGACGTCTTCCCCCACGCGCGCGCCCTCCACCGCCTGGAGAACCGGGTGGACGACCTCCTCCGTGACGCCATCGAGCGGCTCTTCGCGGGGCGGATGAGCGCCAGGGACATCGTGAAGTGGAAAGACGTC
>JAVKHY010000023.1 GCA_031459765.1 Armatimonadota bacterium
TCAACATCCCCATGAACTATCGGCGCCACCAGATTCCACCGCCGGGGCAGCGCTCGATGTACGAGGAGTGGAACCGCTTCGCGACCGATCACCAGTACGCCCGGCAGGCGGCGATCGGCACAGCGCTGTACCTCAATCCGGTGGAGGACAGCGTCGCCCAGATCCGTCAGGCGTTGGCTTCTCGTCCGGACGGCAGGTCGGCGGCCGGATGGGTGGGCTTCTCCTACCGGACGCCGGATGCCCTCGTCAACCAGCGGCAGCGCTCCCCCGAGTACGCGCGGGCCGACCTGGCGCGCGCCCTCACCGTCGCCGATCCCGACCCGAGCCGGGCCCCGCTCTTCGCTGCGCCGGTCCCTGTTCCGCCGATGCCCTGGAAGCTCGCGCCCGCGACCGGCCACATCTACGGCGCGGCCGCCACCCCAAACGGCCCCGCCGATCAGGTCCTGATCGAGCTCTACGACGCGACCGGAAAGCTCGTGGCCTCACAGCGGACGAACGGGCGGGGCTGGTTCGGATTCGTCGACCTGAGTCCCGGCGGCTACTCCGTAGCCGCCGGCGGGGTTTCGACGATGATCACCGTCTCCGCGGGAAGAGTCGCTCCGGTTTCGCTGGTTCTCCGCCGCTAGGACGGCACAAACCGACGCAGGCCTGCGTTCCCCTGAGGGGAGAATAGATACCCGCGAGGCGGTTGGCCATCGGCAATGCGCCCAGTCCGGCTGATCATCGTCGTCCTCCTCGGCCTCTCGGTGACGGCCAACCCTGCCCGCGCTGCAACCGCGCCGCCTCCCGTGGTCCTGACGGACGTCTCCCACGCGCTCGAAGGCCGCATGTTGGTCATTACCGGGCGGGTGACGAACGCCGGCTCCGCGCCCACCGCTCCGCTGGTCATCGACGCCACGGGGTACAGCTCCTCCGGGGATCTGGCCTCCACGGGCAGCGACGGCATCCCCTGGCCGATGGCCCCGGGGCAGACCGAACGGTTCTCCATCGGTCTCCCCCTGGGCCGGACGCTCATCCGGGAGTATGTCGTGCAGGTCTCCCGCGTCCGCGCCCCGGTCCCGTACTCCTCCGCGCGCCGCACCGTCGCCGTTGCGATGTACCGCGAGTTCCTCCGGACACTGGTGGAACTGCGCGGCGACCTTTTCAAGGGGTTCCTCACCGTGCGCGCGGACGGACCCGGCCTGCCCGTGGCGCAGGTGACGGCGGAGGCCAGCGTGCTGGTCTTCAACCCGCTCCTCGACGGCTTCCAGCCCCTGCGGCTGACCCTGGACCTCGACCTCAACCGCTTCACAACGGTGTTCGTGGGCTCGCCGCACGCCTTCTTGATCTCTCTGCGCCTGGTCGACCTGCGCCTGAACGCCGGCTGGTCGGACTGAGCAGACCACCGTGCCGGCCTCCCGCCTGCTGCTCCTGGTCGACGGCGACGCGCTGCTGTATCGCGCCGCCCACGCCATCCCCCGCATGACCGGCCCCCGCGGCCTGCCCACCAACGGGCTGTACGGCTTCGCCGGCATGATCTGGCAGCTGCGCACCACCCTGACACCGTCGCACATGGCGGTGGCCTTCACGGCCGACCCGCCCCTCGTGAAACACGGGTGGGATCCGACCTACAAGATCAACCACTACGAGCATCCGGAAGAGATCAAACGGCAGATCCCCTACGCCCTGCGATTCGTGGAGGCCGCGGGCGCGCGCGCCTTCCTCGAATCAGGCTACGAGGCCGACGACGTCCTGGCCACGCTGGTCGGGCGGCGCGGCCGGCTGCCCGTGCGCATCGTGACCAGCGACCGCGACTTCTATCAGCTGGTGTCCACCGACGTCCTGGTGCTGCGTCCCGTCCGCGGCGTGAGCGAGATGCAGACGGTCGATACCGCCGCCGTATGGGCGGCCTTCGGCGTGGCGCCCGCCCAGGTGCCGGACCTGCGGGCGCTGGTCGGAGACCCGTCGGACGACATCATCGGCGTCCGGGGGATCGGCCCGAAGACCGCGGCCTCCCTGCTGCACCGTCACGGCACCGTCGAAGCGCTGCTGGATCACCTCGACGACGGCGGCCTGCGGACGCGCCTCGGTCCGCTGCGCGACCGGATTCTACTGAACAAACGGCTCTCCATACCGTTGACTGTGCCCCTCGCGCGTCGTCCCGATCTCACTGTGCGCGAGCCACAGATCCAGGTACTCCGCGCGCTCGCCGAGGAGACCGACGTCGCCACCTTCACCCCGCGATAGAACTGAGGCGGCAATCGGTGCGCCCGGTCACGCTGAATCAGAGCATCCGGCCGCAAGCCACGGTATAATAACTCCGACTGTGGGGACGTAGCTCAGCGGGAGAGCACCTGCTTTGCACGCAGGGGGTCGCCGGTTCGAATCCGGTCGTCTCCACCACGAATCCCTGCAAAACGCCGGTTCAGGGGCGCGCGGGCGCCGCGATGCCGGCCCGGATGGCCCCGATCAGCGTGGCCGCCGCCCCGCCCAACAGGCGGGCGTCGGAGCCCGCCCCGATGAAGAGGAAGCCGCGCGCGGCGCAGGCCAGAGCCTCGTCGGCGCCGGCCGCCATGTAGCCCACGGCGACCCCGTGCGCCTGCGCCGCCCGCTGGATCCGCTGCACGGCGGACGTGAACGCGGGATGATCGAACTGGCGGAACACTTTCAAGTTGGCGGAGAGGTCGTTCGGCCCGATGAACAGGACGTCCAGACCGGGCACCGCGGCAATCTCCTCCACCTGCTCCAATGCGTCGGCGGTCTCCACCTGACAGGCCACCAGCACCTGGTCGTTCCAGGCCGCGAAGTACTGGGGAAGATCCAGGCCGAAACGGTTCGCCCGCGTCCCCGCCACGCCGCGAATGCCCTCCGGAGGATACTTGGCGGCGCGGACGGCCGCCCGCGCCTCGGCCGCCGAGTTCACCAGCGGCACAAGGACGCCCAGCGCGCCGCGGTCCAGAGCCTGCTTGATCAGCGCCGGGTCGTTGGCGGCGACCCGCGTGATCGGCACCACCCCGTGGCGCTCCGCCGCCCGGATCATATTCTCCGTGGTCTCCGGCGTCGCCGGCCCGTGTTCCGTATCGATGAGCAGCCAGTCCCATCCGTAGCTCGCCAGTACCTCGACGCCGGAAGGGCAGGGCAGGCTGATCCACAATCCGAAGGTCGGCGTCCCGTTCCGGAGCTGCAGCTTCACCCGATTTTCCACCATCGCCCGCCCTCCTCGCCGAATCGACACCCGCCGACAGTTTTCTCCGCAGAACACCCGGAGCCTCCGGTAACGGTCCTGGCTAATTGGGTCGGACCCACGGAGGCGAAGCCTGCGAGGCGCAATTCACCTCCTCCCCCTGCCGGCCAGCGACGGAGGGGGCCCGGAATGCGGTCCTGGCTCGGGAAGGCTCGTCGGACGCCGCCGGAGCCGACCGTTCAGGCGCCGGTTTCGCGCATGAAACGCTGCAGGGCTTCCACCAGGGCCTGCAGCTGTTTGACAACGTCCTTGGTGCTGGGATACTCGCCCAGGCCCTTCAGCTCGCCGGCGATGCGCGCCAGATCCCGCTGGCACGCCGCTGCGGCATCGCGCACGGCCAGTCTCGGAGGCATACCACCGTCACCCCTTTCACCGTCCTGCCGCACGAGCGGCGGTCATCGGGGCTCACGCCCACCCCTATAGTGTATAGACTATCGGCCGCGGTGTGGACCACCGGTGGCGTGGTCGCCCGAGGCGCGCCACAATGGACGTGTGTGCTGAAGGGAGCGGCCCGGGGAGCAAGTATCCCAGTATCCGGCACCAACCTCGGAGGGCAGGGCTCATGGGCAGGATCGCTCGGGCGGGGGTGACCGTCGCCGTCCTCGGCCTCGCCGTGACGGTCGTCCGGCCGGCGGCATGGTCGCAGCCGACGCTGGACGACCTGGTCATCCGGTTCTTCGAGATCACGGCGTCGATCGCGCCGGTGCCGCTGCGCTACGAGGTGACCGAAGGCGGCGAGCCGCGCTTCCTGTCGCGGGGCACGCTGCGCGGCGCGGCGACGGCCATGGTGGAGGTCGCCGCACCCGGGGAGGTCGGGGCGGGGCGGTTCTACTTCGACTCCGACATGAAGTTGACCTCGGTGCGCGCCCCCGGATACCAGGTCAGACCGTCCCGGCAGCGCGATATCCTCACCCTGACCTTCGAGCCGGCGCTTCCGCCCGGAGCGAAGGTCCCGGTCACGTTCGAGTTCGAGGGTCGGCCCCTGTACCTCTACGACGAGTTCGTCGAAATCTCCGAGGGCACGCTTTATCCCGTGCTGGTCAGCCCCTTCGGCGACTTCTCCGCCAACCTGGGCCGCGTCGTCCTCACCCTGACCGTCCCCGCCGGGTACACCGTCGGCGCCACCGGCCGGCTGGTCTCCCGAAGCGGCAACACCACGACGTGGGATTCCGAGGTCGCCGTCCCCTGGGTCGCCATCGCCGGGGGCCGCCGCCACACCATCCGTGAGCGGACGGTTCAGGGGGTGGCCATGCAGTTCTACGTGCCGCCGGGAGAGGACCGCAACCTGGACAAGCTGGCCGGCTTCCTCGGCCGGTCGGTCGAGTTCTACAGCGGCCTGCTCTACCCGTTCCCCTACACGGAGTTGCGCACGATCTCGTCGCTTCGGATCTCCGGCGGCATCGGCTATCCGGCCTTCCTCCTGATCGACGACCGCGCCTTCAAGAACACCTTCTCGGGCACCCTGAACCGCGACTCGTTCCTCCTCCTCCTCATGGCCCACGAGGCGGCCCACAGCTACGTCCCGAGCCAGACCGTCCCCAAGGGGGTGGGCTTCATCTGGCTGTCCGAAGGCTTCGCCGAATACCTGGCCCTGATGGCGGTGGAGGCGCTGATGGGCCCGGAGGCGTTCCGGCGCGAACTGCAGGAGGAGCGGGACAACTACGCCCGTATCGCCGGCTCGGCCACCGAGCCGGCGATCGCCTCGATCACCTTCGCCAACTACCGCGGCGCGGCCCGCCCGGTGATCTACTCCAAGGGCGCCCTCGTGCTGCACATGCTGCGCGGCCTGATGGGGGAGGACGCCTTCAGGCAGGGCCTGGCCGCGTACTTCCGGGCCTTCCGCAGGCGGGCGGCCCGGATCTCCGACTTCCAGGAGGCGATGGAACGGGCCGCGGGACAACCGCTGGACGCCTTCTTCCGGCAGTGGATTCAGGAGAAGGTCCTGCCCGACTACACGGTGGGGGAGGTCCGCTCCGCACCGGCCGCCGACGGGGGAACCACGACCACCGCCGTCGTCCGCAACCTCGGCACGGGCCGGATGACGGTCGAGGTCGGCTTCGTCATGGACGGCGAGACGCACGTGGAGAAAGCCGACGTGCCAGCGAAGGGCGAGGTGACGGTGACGGCGAGCACCCCGAAACCGGTGAGGCGGGTCGAGGTCGATCCGCGGAAGTGGATGATCCAGAAAGACTACAAGAACGACACGGCGGCCGTGCGCTGAGACCCGGGGTCCGCCTGGGCGGCGCGCGCCGCGGGCATGGCGTGGGTGAGCCTTCTGCGAAGGCATCCCACGGTACCGCGGGGTGGTCCCCCATGCGGATCTGGCAGGTTGTGGTCGGCGGTGTGCTGATCGGCGGGCTGTTCGCCGTCGCCGGCGGGGCGAGCGCCGCGCAGATGTCCAGGCTGAAGGTGGTGCGCGACGTCCTGGCCGCGCGCGTCGAGAACCGGCAGCCGGTCGAAGCGACGGTTCCGGTCGCCGCGGACATCGGCGAACTCTTCTACTTCACCGAGGTGGCCGGCGGTCCCGGAACGATCCGGCACGTCTGGATCTGGCAGGGCCGGACGATGGCCACGGTCTCCCTCCGGGTCGGCGCCTCCCCGGGATGGAAGACCTGGAGCTCGAAGTCCATCATGCCGCAGTGGACCGGACCGTGGCGGGTGGAGGCCCGGGACGGCGACACTGTGCTGTCCTTCAAGGAGTTCGAAGTGAAGCGCTAACCGGCCATCCGCCGCTCGGCCTCGGCCCGGGTGAAGCGGTACGGTCCCGGGTGCTCCAGCTTGAGGGACACGACCGCCGCCGCCAGCCGGCAGGCGTACTCCGGATCGGCGTGGGTGCGGGCGGCAACGTACGCGGCGAAGGTGGTATCTCCGCGTCCGGTGCGCCCCCGCACCGCCCTCGGGGTGAACCGGCCCTCGTAGAACGTCCCGCCGGCGAAGGCCAACACGCCGCCGGCGTGGGTGAGGAGGACCTCCCGCGGCCCCAGATCGGCCAGGGCCCGCGCCGCCTCCCGGAGGTCCGTCCTCCCCGTGAGCACTTCCGCCTCCGCGTCGTCCGCTTTGAGGTAGGTCACCGCCGCCAGATCCCGTTCCTTGCCCGGCCAGTCCCGCGTCACCAGCACGTCGCCTTCGCGCACCCGGGCGAATCCCTGGACGTCGAGCCCGACGGAGCCGCGGGCGGCCAGGAGGCGGACGGTCTCGGCGGAAACCTCGCCGGCCATGAGCGGGGTGATGATCGTGACCCGCGCCTCGAGCGGAGGGATCTCCGCCGCCGTGAAGGGACCGGCGAAGCCGAGGGGGTGGCAGAGGCGGCGGTCCGTTGAGGGGTCGGGGTAGATGTTCTCGATCCCCGTCGTCTGCGGGGCCGGCGACGCATGGACGACGATGCCCTCTCGGCGCATCTCCTCGAGGAAGGGGAAGTCGTCGGGATGCAGCTTCGTGACCACGGCCACGGTGTAGCCGAGGCGGCGCGCCGCCATCGCGCCGTAGTAGACCCCGCCGCCGGAAGCCGCTTCCGCCGCTCCGCCGACGACCAGGCGGTCCCGGGCGAAGTGCCCGACGAAGGCGACGTCGATATCGGCGCTCATCGCGGCCCGGGCCCCAGGAGGGCGGGTTCGGCGGTGAACTCCAGGACGCGCTCGCACCACCGCGCGGCGTCCAGCAGACGATCCTCGGCCAGCATCGGGGCGACGAGCTGGACGGCCAGGGGCAGCCCGCCCCGGGCCAGGCCGCTCGGCACCGCGAGCGACGGCAGGCCGGTGAAACTCCAGGGCGCGCAGAAGATCGGGTCGCCCGTTGTGCCCTCGGCCAGCGGCGGCGCCGGAGCAGGAGCGGCCGGCAGCAGGAGAAAGTCGCAGGACTCGAAGACGGTCGTCATCGCCTTGCGGAAGCGGGCGCGCTCCTCCTGGGCCAGGAGGTAATCCACCCCGGAGACCGTCTGTCCGGAGCTCACCAGCTCTCTGATTTTCGGCGGATAGGCGTCGGCGTGGAGCGGGAACCACCGGTGATGGTAGGCGGCGGCCTCCACGCGCAGGACGAGCCGGCCCACGTCGTCGATGCGGGTCCAGCCGTCGGGCAGAGCGACATCCCCGATCGTCGCCCCGGCGCGGGACAAGGTGCGGGCCACAGCCTCCAGATGCGTCCCGACCTCCTCCGCGGCGTAGCGCTCGAGGAACGCCCGCGGGATGCCCAGGCGCGGCGGCGCCGGAGCGGGCGCGGCCGGAGGCCGGGAAGGTTCGGCCAGGGCGGCAAAGACCAGCGCCGCATCGTCCACGGTGCGGGCGAAGATGCCGACGTGGTCCAGGCTCCACGCCAGCGGGGTGACGCCGTCCAGGCTGATGGCCCCGTAACTGCCCTTGAAGCCGACGACGCCGCAGTAGGCCGCGGGGCGGATCGTGGACCCGATGGTCTGGGAGCCGAGGGCCAGCGGCACCATCCGCGCCGCGACGCCCGCCGCGGAACCGCTCGAGGATCCCCCGGGGGTGTGGTCGAGGTTCCAGGGGTTCCGCGTCGGACTCGGATCGGCGAAGGCGAAGGGCGTCGTCACCGTCTTCCCCAGCATGATCGCTCCCGCCTGGCGCAGGAGCGCGGCGCAGCGCGCGTCGCGCTCCGGTGTGCGGTGGGCGAAGGCTCCGGCGCCTGAGCCGGTGACCATCCCGGCCACGTCGAAGATGTCCTTCAGCGCGACGGGCACGCCGTGGAGCGGTCCCCGCAGGAAGCCGGCCCGGGCTTCGCTATCCAGCCGCCGGGCCTGCTCCAGCGCGCCGCGCCCGTCCACGTGCACCCAGGCCTGCAGCTGCGGATCGAGGCGCGCGATCTGGGCCAGACAGGCTTCGACCACCGCCACCGGGGAAAGGGCCGCGGAACGGACGGCGGCGGCGATCTGCAGGGCCGTGAGACGGTGCGGTTCTGCGGACGGCACGGAGACTGAGTTCTCCGCCCGCGGAGGTCCTCCCCGCCGGAGGACGCCGGCTACGTCTGCGCCGTGGCCAGATTTCCGATCATAAAGCCGAAGATGCCCGGCTCGACGACGCTGGGCACCAGGTGCGTGAGTACGACGACGCCGCGGTCCACGGGACAGCGGATCACCTCCAGTTCCTCCAGCGAGTAGGGGCTGACCACGCGGCCCAGGACCTGACCGCCCCGGACCTCGCCGCCGAGATCGGTCACCTCCGGCAGCAGCAGGCCCCCGTGATGGGGGCGCAGGGTGACGATCTCGCGCAGGACGATCTGGGGCGGAGGCGGCGTCGCGGGACCGGGGAGCACTCCGAGCGTGCGCAGGATGTTGAGCAGGCCGGCGATGCCGCGGGCCACGTAGGCGCTCTGGTCGACGCGCCCCCCGCCCAGTTCCACAACGACGGAACGGATGCCCAGGTCGCGGGTGACGCTGATCGACGTCCCGGGCAGCGGGTCTCGGGGGCGGTACAGCAGGGACGAGCCGAAGGCGCGGGACAGAGGCTCGGCGTTGATGATGTAGACGTAGTCCACCGTGGGCGTGGACCCGCCGGCGTGGAGGTCGATGTAGACGTCCAGCGGCCGGAGAAACTCCTCCACGATCTTGTGGGCCATCTGCTCCGTGAGGTGCCCCCCGGCGTGGCCGGGGAAGACGCGGTTCAGGTTCATCATGTCGATGGGCGTCCCGCGGCTGACCGCGGCGTAGGAGAGGGGGTTGGCCACCGGCATGACCAGCAGCCGGCCGGCCAGGCCCCTCAGGTCCGCCGTCTCCAGGAACCGGCAGACGATCTCCACGCCCGTGGCCTCTTCGCCGTGGATCCCCGCGGAGATGCCCACCGTGGGGCCGGGCGCCTCTCCCCGGATCTCGTGCACCGGCAGGAACAGTCCGGTACCGCTGGCCAGCGTCCCGACGGGAACCGGACGGTAGGTGCGGGTCGGCATCAGCACCCTCCTGTTCTTCGTGCGCTCATGGGCTCATGACCGTGTCGGCATGCCTCATTGGGGGCGGAACTTCGGGTCGAGGAGATCGCGGATCCCGTCGCCCACGAGATTGAAGCCCAGGACCGTGGCCATGATGGCCAGGCCGGAGAAGGTGGCGATGTGCGGCGCGTCCCGCAGGTACCGCGTGCCGAAGGCCAGCGTCCACCCCCAGGAGGGCGCCGGCGGCTGCACCCCCATGCCCAGGAAGGACAGCGTGGATTCCGCGACGACCGCGGTGCCCATGCCCAGCGTGGCCAGGATGACCACCGGGGAGACCACGGAGGGAAGGATGTGCCGGAGCAGGATGCGGAGGTCGCCCGCGCCGATGGCCCGCGCCGCCTCCACATAGGCCTTCTCCTTCTCGGCCAGCGTCACGGCCCGCACCACGCGGGCGTACTGCGTCCAGAAGACCAGCACCAGCGCGACGATCACGCTCGTCACGCCGGCCCCCAGTGCGGCGACCAGGGCCAGGGCGAGCAGGATGGCCGGAAAGGCCAGGAAGGTATCCACCAGGCGCATCGCCGCCCCGTCCACCCACCGACCGTAGTAGCCGGCGAGCAGCCCGACCGCGACGCCCACCGCGGCGGCCCCGCCCACGGAAGCCGCCGCCACGAGCAGCGACACCCGCGCCCCGTAGACCAGCCGGCTCAGCAGGTCCCGGCCGATGTGGTCGGTGCCCAGCGGATGCCGTTCCGAGGGCGGCGCCAGCCGGGACAGGATGTCCACCTGCTCGGGGTCGGCGGGCGTGATGAGGGCCGGTGCCGCGGCCGCGCTACAGATCACCGCCACCACGGCGAACCCGACCCTGGCTGACAGCGTCAGCCGGCGCCACAGCCGGCGGCGGGCGACACGCCCGGCCCGGCCGTTCCGCACGCCGCGGGCCGGCTCACTCGTAGCGGATGCGGGGGTCGATGAAGGCATAGGTCAGGTCCACCAGGAGGTTGAAGAGGGAGAAGACCAGGGCCAGGATTAGCACCGCTCCCTGCACCACCGGGAAGTCCCGCTGCCCGATGGCCTGAACCACCAGGCGTCCCATCCCCGGCCAGCCGTAGATGGTCTCCGTGACCACCGCGCCGCCCAGGGCGTTGCCGAACTGCAGGCCGACGATGGTCACGATGGGGAGGAGCGCATTGCGCAGGGCGTGGCGGAACACGACGACACGTTCGTGCTGTCCCTTGGCCCGGGCGGTGCGCACGTAGTCCTCTTCCAGGACCTCCAGCAGCGCCCACCGGGTCAGACGGCTGAGCAGCGCCAGGTTGAAGAAGGCCAGCGTCACCGTCGGCAGGAGCAGATGCCGGAGGCTGTCCAGCGCCGCGGACAGGTCGCCCGAGAGCAGCGCCTCCAGGAGGGGCGCGCCGCGTCCGAAGGAGGGCAACCAGTTCAGCCTGACGGCGAACAGGAGGATGAGGAGCACGCCCAACCAGAACACCGGCATCGAGACGCCGAGCTGGGCCAGGAGCATCGTCCCCGTGTCCACGACCGTCCCGCGCCGACGCGCCGCCAGCAGACCCAGCGGGATGCCGGCCAGGACGGCCACGACGATCGACGCCGTGGCCAGTTCCAGCGTGGCCGGCAGCGTCGAGAGAATCAGGCGCAGGACGGGCACGTCGAGGGTGATGGAGCGGCCGAAGTCGGCGCGGGCCACCCGCCACAGGTACAGACCGAGCTGCACCAAAACCGGCCGGTCCAGCCCCAGGAGGTGGCGGAACCGGCTCAACTCCTCGGGGGACGCCTCCTGCCCCAGCAGCGCCACGGCCGGATCCCCCGGCAGGAGGAGCAACAGGGCAAAGGTCACCACCGCCGCACTCAGGACGACGGGCAGGAGCAGCGCCAGGCGGCGGGCGGCGTAGCGGGCCATGGGAGAAGACCGCTTCCGCGGTCCGGTCCTACCCCTACGGCACGCTCGTCGTCCACAGCGACCGGAAGCTGCCGCTGGGAATGGGCGTGAATCCCTCCACGCGGCGGCTGATTCCCACCACGTATCCCTGATAGGTCAGCACATAGTAGGGCAGGTCGGCGGCGATGATGCGGGCCACCTCCCGGTAGATGCGCGCCCGCTCGTTGGGATCGGCCTTCTGCCGTCCCTCGTCCAGCAGCGCGTCCACCCGCGGGTTGCTGTACTTCTCCCAGTTCTGGCTGCCCTTGCTGTGGAACTGGTTGTACATCCCGCGGTCCGGATCAACCAGCCCCAGCCATCCCACCAGCACCACCTGGTAGTTGCCCGAGAGCAGGGCCTGGACCAGTCCCGGAAACTCGGTGATCTCCAGGCGCGCCTCGATCCCCGAGGAGCGCAGGATGCTGATGAGCAGCTCCGCGATCTGGACGCGGTTGGGGTCCTCGCTGTGGGTGCGCAGCGTGAGGGCCAGACGCTGTCCCCCGCGGTCCAGCACACCGTCGCCGTTGGTATCCCGCCACCCGGCCTCGGCCAGCAGGGCCTTGGCCCGGGTGATGTCGTGACCCGGCTGGGTGATCTCGTCGGTGTAGATGCCGGACCAGGCCGGCAGCAGGACGGACGTGGCCGGACGATCCATCTCGCGGTAGATCTGCCGCACGATGGTCCGCTGCGGGATGAGGTGGGCGATGGCCCGGCGGATGCGGAGGTCCCGGATCAGCGGATCCGCGAGGTTCATATTCAGATAGGTGATCCCCAGCCCCGTCATCTCCACCACGCGCACGCGCGGGGACGACTTCAGCCGGGCCACATCCTGGGGGGAGAGAGGGGAGTGGATCAGGTCTACGTCCCCCGCCTCCAGCGCGGCCGCCCGCGTCGTGTTGTCGGGGATGATGTGGAAGATCACCTGGCCGAGCTTCGGCCGGCCCTTCCAGTAGTCGGGGTTGGCCTCCAGGACGATCCGGCTGTTGCGCTGCCAGGAGACGAAGCGGTAGGGGCCGGTGCCGACGGGCTTCATGGCGAACTCCCCGCCCGCCCGCTCCACCGCGGCCCGGGAGACGATCCCCATGTCGGCGTACTTCAGCAGCGGCGCGTACGGGGCGCTGAGGGTGAACCGCACGGTCCGGTCGTCCGCCGCCTCCACCTTCGTGATGGGCAGGTAGAGGCCGCGCAGCGGCGCGCGCAGCGCCGGATCGAGGATCGTCGTGTAGGTGAAGACCACATCCCCGGCCGTCAGCGGGGTGCCGTCGTGGAAGCGCACGTTCGGCCGCAGCCGGAACTGCCAGACGGTGGGCGAGACCTGCGTCCACGACTCGGCCAGGGCCGGCTGGGGCCGAAGCTGCGGATCGAGCTCGACCAGGCCGTCGAAGACCTGCTCGATCACGCGGCGCGCCGTAGTGTCGTTGGCCAGGCGCGGGTCGAGGGTGCCGGCATCGACGTCGATGCCGATGCGCAGGGTCCCGCCAGCGGGAGCGGCGCCGACGGGGAAGGAGGCGGCCAGGGAGACCACGACCGCCAGCACAGGGAGCAAACGCATTCGGAATCCAGTCACGGAGAACTCTCCTCCTGATCGGAATCGGTGCAATGAATCGCCGTAGGATTCGCGCCCCCTCCGCCTTCTCCCTACGCCCCGCCTCGGTCGGCAACCCGGAGGGCCGATGCCGCGCAGCATCACGCCGGGGGCGCCGGGGAGCATGAATCCCGGCCCGCTATGGAGAACTTCTGGACCCACTACCTCCGGTTTACAAGGGGGCACGGACATGGGCGCCACCTATCGAGCCGAGCACGTCGGCAGCTTTCTGCGCCCCGCCGAGTTGCTGGAAGCCCGGCGGGCGGGCGCCGATCCCGACCGCCTCCGGGCGATCGAGGACCGCCACATCCTGCGGGTGCTGGACAAGCAGCGGGAGCTGGGGTTCGACGTCTACACCGACGGCGAGCTGCGCCGGCGGAACTTCATGAGCGACTTCACCGACGCCGTGGAGGGCTTCGACCTGGGCGAGGCCGTCCCCCGATCCTGGCAGGGGCAGACGGCCGTGGCGGTGAGCAGCGTCACAGGCATCGTCAACGCCAGGCTGCGGGCCGTGCGCCGCCTGACCGGCCACGAACTCCCCTTCCTCAAGGCGCACTGCCCGGGCCACATCAAGATGACCCTGCCCAGCAGCAACCAGTTCCCGGCCATCTCCTTCAAACGGGGCATCACGGACAGGGTCTATCCCAACCACTCCGCCCTGCTGTGGGAGATCGTGCCGATCATGAAGGCCGAGGTGGCGGCGTTGCTCCGGGAGGGCGTGCACTACATCCAGATCGACGCCCCCCGGTACAGCTACTACATCGACCCGAAGTGGCGTACCTACATCAGGACCGAGATGGGCCTGGAACCGGACGCCGCCCTGGACGAGGCGATCCGCGCCGACAACGAGGTCCTGGCCGGGGCCAAGCGGCCCGGCGTGACCGTCGCCATCCACCTCTGCCGCGGCAACAACCGCAGCCAGTGGTACGCGGAGGGCGGCTACGACCCCATCGCCGAGAGGCTCTTCTCCTCCCTGAATGTGGACCGCTTCCTGCTCGAATACGACGACGAGCGCTCGGGGACGTTTGAGCCCCTGCGCTTCGTCCCGCCGGACAAGACGGTGGTCCTGGGCCTGGTGAGCAGCAAGCGGCCCGCCCTGGAGTCGCCGCGCGACCTCATCCGGCGTATCGAGGAGGCCAGCCGCTTCGTGCCCCTGGACCGGCTGGCCCTCAGCCCGCAGTGCGGCTTTGCCTCGGTGATGGAAGGTAACCTCCTCAGCGAGGACGACCAGTGGGCCAAGTTGCGCCTGGTGGTGGAAACAGCGGAGACGGTCTGGCGGTGATCCCGAGGTGAAGGCCCTCTCTGGAGGTGGAAGCATGCGGAAGGTGGTCCTGGCGGTCGCAGTCGCAGCCCTGGTGGTGAGCCTGTGGACGCCCGGCATCGTGGGCGCCCCGGCGGGGACGGTGAAGCTGGGCGCGGTCATCCCCCTCACCGGCCGGTTCGCCGGCGGCGGGGCGCAGATCCGCGCCGGGTACGAGATCGCGGTGGAGGACATC
>JAVKHY010000024.1:0-6345 GCA_031459765.1 Armatimonadota bacterium
GGCGACGAGGACAGCAGCCGTCGTCGATGGGCGTGAGGGATCCCGGTCCTGGCGGCGTACAAGAATGAGGTCGCTCAAGATCCTCAACGTCAGCCAAGTCTACCTTCCGAATGGCAGCGCAAGTGGTCAGGCGGTGAAGGTGGATGCCATCTCTCGTCATCTGGCCGAGCATGGCCATCGCGTGACAGTGCTCACGGCTTCGGCGGGATTCGGGGCGACGCCGGTGCGTTGTAAGACGGTGGATGTTGTTTGCCTGCGGTCTGTCATCCGCTATCGTGCTCACAGCATCGCTCCTGGCGTCGCGCGTTATTGCCTGGACACGCTCCGTTCCTTCGACGTGGTCCATCTCTACGGCACCTACGACCTCCTGGGCCCCGTCGTCGCTGCCTTCTGCCGCCGGTGGCGCGTCCCCTACGTGCTCGAGCCGCTGGGCATGTTCCGGCCCATCGTGCGGAACATCGGCCCCAAGCGCGCCTACCGGCGCCTCCTGGGCTGGCCGGTGGTGGCCGGGGCGGCGCGCGTGATTGCCACCAGCGAACTGGAGCGGGAGGAGCTCGTGGCCGACGGTGTGCCGGCGGCCAAGGTCGTGGTGCGGCGCAACGGCGTGGAACCTCCCGGTCCCGAGGAGGCCCCGTCGCCGGGGGCCTTCCGCCGGGACGCCGGGGTCGGGCAGGATCAGCCGCTCGTGCTGTACCTGGGGCGGATCTCGAAGATAAAGGGGCTCGACCTGCTTTTGGAGGCGTTCAGTGCGGTGCCAGCGCCGGCAGCTCTGGCCATCGTGGGCCCCGACGACGGCGACGGGTGCCTCCAGGAGCTCGAGCGGCAGCGTGACCGGCTGGGGCTGAACGGTCGCGTGCGGATCATGGGTCCCCGGTTCGGCGCCGACAAATGGGCAGCCCTGGCCGACGCCGACGTGGTTGTGCTGCCGTCGCGCAGCGAGAACTTCGGCAACGCGGCGGCGGAGGCGGTGGCCTGCGGCGTGCCGGTGGTCGTCACCGACCGGTGCGGCATCGCCCCGCTGGTCGCCGACCGGGCCGGGCTCGTCGTGCCCTGCCATGTGGATGCGATTCGCTACGGGCTCTCCCGGCTGCTCGAAGACCCCGACCTGCGGGAGCGGCTGCGCGCCGGGGCCCTCGAGGTACGCCGCGATCTCTCCTGGGACGAGCCTGTGGCCCGGCAGGAGCAGATCTACCTGGAAGTGCTGCGGGAGCACTCGCATCGCAGCACGGCCTTCGTGCCGGAAGAGGGTCACTCGCGCGGCCTTTGATCTGATATGTGCGGCATCGCGGGGCTGTACGGCCCTCCATTGCTCGCTCCTGAGCCCGTCTGGCGGATGGTCGACCGTCTGCGCCACCGGGGGCCCGACGATCGGGGCGTCCACAGCCCGGCTCCCACCGTGGTGCTCGCCAGCACCCGACTCAGCATCCTCGACCTCTCGCCGGCCGGCCATCAGCCCATGAGCAACGAGGACGGCCGGGTGTGGGTGACATTCAACGGCGAGGTCTACAACTTCCGCGCTCTGCGGGCCGACCTGGAGCGTCGAGGGCACGTCTTCCGCTCGCAGACCGACACCGAGGTGGTCGTCCACGCCTACGAGGAATGGGGCGCCGGCTGCGTGGGCCGGCTGCGGGGGATGTTCGCCTTTGCCATCGCCGACGCGCGCGAAGCCGGGCCCCAGGGGGAGGGGGCGAGACTGCTCCTGGCGCGCGACCCCCTGGGTATCAAGCCGCTGTACTACGCCACGGCCGGCGGCCGGTTGCTGTTCGCCTCCGAGGTCCGGGCCCTGCTCGCTTCGGGCCTGGCGCCGCGGCGGCTCTCCACCGAGGGGCTGGCCGCTTACCTGCTGTGGGGGTCCGTGGCTGAGCCGTTGACTCTGGTGGACGGCGTCCGGTCGCTGCCTCCGGGACACCGCCTGACGGCGCAGGTGAACGACGGTGCGCTGCGGGTCGAGGTGGAACCCTACTGGCGCCTGCCGGTCGCCCCCGCGGCTCGTGACGGCATGGCGGACTCCGCCCGGGACGAGTCCGTGGCGGCGGTCCGCCGCCTTCTTGCGGAAACCGTCGGCCTCCACCTCGTCGCCGACGTCCCCGTGGGCGTCTTCCTGAGCGGCGGCGTGGACTCCACGTGCGTGGCCGCTCTGGCCGCCGAGGCCCACGGCGCGATCTCCACGGTGACGGTGGCTTTCCCGGAAGAGGCCGACAGGAACGAAGCCGCCCTGGCCCGCGAGACGGCCCGGCGGCTGGGCACGCGACACCGCGAGGTGGTCCTCACAGGCCAGGAGGCGCTGCGGCGCCTCGACGAGGCGGTGGCGGCCCTGGACCAACCCAGCATGGACGGCATCAATACCTACTTTGTCTCGTGGGGGGCGCGGCAGGCCGGCCTGAAGGTGGCCCTCTCGGGGCTGGGCGGCGACGAGCTGTTCGGCGGCTACACCACCTTCGTCGCAGTTCCCCGATTGGAGGCTCTGGCAGCCCTGGCCCGCCGGGCTCCTCTCCCGGCGAAGTGGGCGGCGCGGGCTACCCGTGCGCTTCCCGGGCTGAGCCCCGATGCGCGCGGAAAGGTCGCCGACCTGCTGGCTGCCCCCGACCTCCTGCCGCACCCTTATGCCCTGGCGCGGGCGCTCTTCCCGCCGCACCGAGTGCTTGCTCTGCTGAACGGCACTGCGGCCGCCGCACCTGGCGGACCTTGGGCCGACCGCCTCGCCGATCTGGCGGCGCGGTCCCGGGAGCTGGGCCCGTTCGGCCGGGTTTCAACGCTGGAGCTGGGCACCTATCTGGTCAACACCCTGCTGCGCGATACCGACGCCATGAGCATGGCGCACTCGCTCGAGGTGCGGGTGCCATTCATCGATCGGGAAGTGGTGGAGTTCGTAGCCTCCCTACCCGACGCCTGGCGGGCCGGGCGCTTGGGGCCACGACGCGGCGCCAAGGCCCTGCTGCTGGAGGCGCTGGGTGACCGCCTGCCTGAGGCCGTTGTCCGCGGCCGGAAGCGGACTTTTACCCTGCCGTGGGAGCGGTGGCTGCGCGGCCCGCTGAGGGGGAGGGTAGAGGAGGGCATCGAGGCGATCCCCGAACCGCTGCGGCTCTTCCTCGATCCCGTGGAAGTGCGGGCTGTCTGGCGCGACTTCCTGGCCCGCCGGACGGGATGGTCCCGGCCCTGGGCGCTGTACGTGCTGAATGAGTGGGTGCGCAGGCACCTGGTGGTTTGACCCTCGGGCTGGTCTCGGCGAGGATTTGATCCCATGAGAGTGAGGGTCTCGGACAGCGCGACGATTCTTACATCCTTGACGAATTCGTCAAAGCGGCGGGTGACGGCAGCATGATCGTTCGCGGCGTTGATATCGTCCGCCGAGTGCTCCCAGACCGGTGGGTGCTGTCAGTGTACAGTCGTCCCCATCTGGCCGGGTTCCTGCGCCGTGCGCTCAACCGCTTTGTCCCCGAGGGTTTGAGTTCCGTCCGTATCGCGGGTGGTGGTCTGCAAGGCCTGCGCATGGAGCTCGACCTGAGGCGTGAGAAGTTTCTCTGGCTCGGCACCTACGAGCCCTGGATCCAGGAGGCGATGAGCAGGTACGTGCGTCCGGGAGATTGGGCGTGGGATGTGGGGGGGTTCATTGGTTATCACTCACTCTTTCTGTGGCGGCTCGGGGCCAACGTCGTCGCCCTTGAGCCCGATCCCATCAACTTTGACCGACTCCTGACGAATCTCAGAGCCAACGGCGCGCATGACGTCAGGGCGCTCAGGCTGGCTGCCGGACGGACTGAGGGTCGTGCCCGTTTCCGGCGCTTGGCGGAGCATCCGAGTCAGACGCGCCTGGAGGATGATGGCGACGGCGAGTGTTCTGTTGTGCCGTTGGACAACTTGCTCGCGAACTGTCCAGCTCCTCGGCTGGTGAAGGTCGACGTGGAAGGATCCGAGCTCGACGTACTGGCAGGTGCCTCCATCCTCCTGCGGGAGTGTCGGCCCGTGTGGATCGTGGAAACCCACGGAACGGCAGAGATAGTAGCTGCCTGCTTCAGGCTTGAGCGATACGAGGTGAGACCGGTGGGAAAGGGTGCGGAGGTAGACACGCAGTTGCCCGTGGGGGGGCCTGCCCATCTCCTGGCGGTGCCGCGGGCATGATCATCCTGGGTCTGAACGCCTGCCACGGCAACGCGTCGGCCGCCAAGATATCGTGGTCAATCCGGGGCTGAAGCTGCAGATGTGGGGAAAGCGACCCGGCTCAGTAGTGGTACCGCGCCTGCAGGAAATCGATGCGGTCTTCGGTGACGCGGTACACAATTCGGTGCTCCTGCGTCAGCCGTCGTGACCAGACCCCCGGTGCGAGGTATTTCAAGGGCTCCGGCTTCCCGATTCCGGCGAAGGGGTCCCGCACAATGGCGCGGACAAGGTCGAGGGCGCGCAAGGCCACCCTCCGGTCTGTCTCGACCCAGTAGCGGAGATCCTCAATGAACTCGGGGTGGAAGACGGTGTCGCGAGCCCTGCGCGCGGCCCGGCGATTACCGGCGTTCGAGCCCAAGGGCTTTCCGCAGGGCCTCCACCGAGCGCGGCTTGCCTTCCCGCGCGAGGGCACGCCTCAAGGCCCTCAGCAGCCGCTCGGCGTTCTTGGGCGACCTGAGCAGGTGTGCGGTTTCTTGCAGACCGGCCAGCTCGTCGGCGGCGATGAGCGCTACTTCCGGTCTTCCCCGCCGGGTGATGATGATCGTCTCCCGGTCCTGGACCGCGCGCTCGATGAGGCCGGCCAGGCGCGCCCGAGCATTGGTGTAACTGGTCTGGACTGGCATGTGTCTCCCCTTGACCGTTTCTTGACCTGTCAACAAACGTCTGTACAGGATCCTTGTACAGGACATCGGTGCGGTTGTCAAGGTATCGCGGCGCGGCCGTGATTCCACCCTGATGGTCATTCTGGGGATCAACGCCTACCACGGGAACGCCTCGGCGGCCATTCTGTGCGACGGCCGGCTGGTGGCCGCGGCCGAAGAGGAGCGGTTCAACCGGGTCAAGTACGCCGCGGGCTTCCCCACCCGGGCGGTGCAGTACTGCCTGCAGGCCGCGGGTGTGACCCTGGCCGAGGTCGACCACGTAGCCGTGCCCCGCAACCCCTGGGCGCGGGTGGGCAGCAAAGCGCTGTACGCGCTGCGGCTTCCCCGCTTCGCGCTGGACCGCTCCCGGGCCCTCGTCCGTTTCGCCGGCCTGCGAGACGAGCTGGCCCGGGCGTGCGACGCCGATCCCGCCGCCATCCGGGCCCGGTGGCACCGCGTGGAGCACCACCGGGCGCACCTGGCCAGTGCCTTCTTCGTCTCACCGTTTGAGGAGGCGGCGGTCTTGTCGGCCGATGGTCTGGGCGACTTCGCCAGCACCATGTGGGCCAGCGGCCGGGGCCACCGCCTGGAGGTGCACGGCGCGGTGGAGTTCCCGCACTCCCTGGGCCTGTACTACACGGCCATCACCCAGTACCTGGGCTTCTGGAAGTACGGCGACGAGTACAAGGTGATGGGCCTGGCGGCCTACGGGGAGCCGGCCTACCTGGATGAGTTCCGGCGCATTGTACGGACTCCCTCACCCTACACCCTCTCCCCAAAGGGGAGAGGGGGAGTGAAGACATCCTCTCTCACAAGGGGAGAGGGATGGGGTGAGAGGCTGCCATTTCATCTGGGGCTGGAGTATTTTTTGCACCATCGGAACGGGCCGGACATGACCTGGCGCGAGTCCGACCGCACGCCGGTGCTGGGGCGCCTGTTCTCTGACCACTTGGCGGCGCGCCTGGGGCCGGCCCGCCAGGCGGGCGAGCCGATCGAGCGGCGTCACCAGGACGTGGCCGCCACCCTGCAGGCCCGCCTCGAGGAGGTCTACTTCGACCTGCTCGACGCCCTGTACGCGCGCACGGGGCTGCGGGCGCTGTGCCTGGCCGGCGGGGTCGCGTTCAACTGCGTCGCCAACGGCAAGATCTTCGACCGCACCCCCTTCGAGCGGGTCTACGTCCAGCCGGCGGCAGGCGACGCCGGGCTGGCGGTCGGCGCGGCCTTCTACGTCTACCACCAGGTGCTGGGGCACCCCCGGTCCTTCGTCATGGACCACGCCTACTGGGGTCCGGAGTTCGACGCCGCGGTGATCCGCCGGGCTGTGGATGCGGCGGGACTGCGCTACCGGGAGCTGCCCGAGGAGGTGCTGTGCCGCGAGACGGCGCGGCATGTGGCCGAGGGCAAGATCGTCGGCTGGTTCCAGGGGCGGATGGAGTGGGGCCCGCGGGCCCTGGGCAACCGCAGCATCGTCGTCGACCCGCGCCGCCCCGAGATGAAGGACGTCCTGAACCGCCGCATCAAGCACCGGGAGCCCTTCCGGCCGTTT
>JAVKHY010000024.1:6438-9269 GCA_031459765.1 Armatimonadota bacterium
GCGACACCAACCCGCGCTACTGGCGGCTGATCAAGGAGTTCGAGTGCCTGACCGGCGTGCCGGTGGTGCTGAACACGTCGTTCAACGAGAACGAGCCCATCGTCTGCACCCCGGAGGAGGCGGTGGCTTGCTTCCTGCGGACGCAGATGGACGTGCTGGCGATCGGCGACTTCTTGGTGGACAAGGGGAACGCTGTCCCAGGGTCCTCAGGCTAGGTGCTCTATTTGGAGATCGTGAAAGCGATGGACGCCCCCGTCTTCGGCGTCGGTAGGGGCGGTGGTTCCGGTAGATCTGCGGTCCTTCGCGTGTCGGCTCCAGCCTCCGGCGTCGGGTAAAGGCTGGGTGTCCCATGGCGAGGATCCTGCTCTTCAATCAGTACTTCCCTCCAGATAGCGCGGCCACCGCGCAGATGGCGGCCCTTGTCGCGGGCACCCTGGCAGAACGTCACCAGGTGACGGTGCTCGCCGGCCGGCCCTCCTACGACCCCGCCGAGCGCCACCCGGCCTACCTGCTCCGCCGGGAGCGAGGGGGCGATGTGATCGTCGAGCGGGTCGGCTCCACCGCCTTCCCGCGCCGCCGCATGGCCGGGCGGCTGGCTAACTACCTCACCTACCTGGCGCTGGCGGTGCCTCGGGCCCTCGCCCTGCCGGCCGACCTCCTCCTGGCCATGACCGACCCGCCGGTGGCCGGCATCGCCGGGGCGCTGGCGGCGGCGGTGCGCCGGCGACGCTTCGTCTACAACGTCCGCGACCTCTACCCCGACATGGCGGTGGCCGGTGGCCTGCTGCGCCCGGGACCGTGGACGGCGGCGTGGGACCGGTGGCACCGCTGGGCTCTGCGCCGCGCGCACCGGGTAATCGTGCTGGGCGACGACATGCGCGACCGGCTGGTGGCGAAAGGTGTCGCTCCCGAGCGCATCGCTGTCGTGCGCGACGGCGGCCCGCCACCGACCGTCATGGCGGCCGACCACCCGGTCGTGCGGGCGGTGCGGGGGCCGTACCCGTTTGTCGTGCTGCACGCCGGCAACCTGGGATTTGCCGGGGCCTGGCAGACGCTCACCCGGGCCGCGGCCCTGCTGGATGGGGCGGGAGCCGGGCTCGTCTTCGTGGGCGACGGCGCGGCCGCCCCCACCATCGACCGCGCGGCCGAGGCACTGCCGCAGGTGCGCCGTCTGCCGTACCGCCCGGCGGACGAGGTGCCCTACGTGCTCGCTGCAGCCGACCTCCACGTCGTCACCGTGCGGCGGGGCCTGGAAGGGGTCGTGGTGCCCAGCAAACTCTACGCCGTCCTGGCGGCCGGGCGGCCCGTGCTGGCCGTGGCTCCGGAGGCCAGCGACGTCGCCCGCATCGTGCGGCGGTACGGGTGCGGTTTTGTCGCCGACCCGGACGACCCGGTTGCGGTGGCGGCCGCGGTGCGACAGGCCATGGCGTCACCGGACTTGCTGGAGACCATGGGGCGCCGGGCACTGGCCGCGGCGGCGGACTTCGAGCGTTCGAGACAGCTGGCACAGTTCGTGCGGGTGGTGGAGGAGGCGCTGGCCTGAGCGACGTCGAGGCAGGGCCAGCGTGGGAGGGAGCGATGACGGTGCGCGTGCTGGTCACGGGGGCCGGCGGGTTCATCGGGCACCACCTGGTGCGCTACCTGGTGGGCCGGGGCTGCTGGGTGCGCGGGGCGGACATCAAGGCCCCCGAGTTCGAGCCCACCGCGGCGCACGAGTTCTTGCGGGCCGACCTGCGTGACCCCGCCGCCTGCGCGGCCGCCGTGCGCGGGGTGGACGAGGTCTACCACCTGGCGGCGGATATGGGCGGCATCGGCTACATCACCGTCTACCACGCCCAGGTCGCCCGCAACTCGGCCCTCATCGACCTGTACATGCTCGACGCGGCGCGGGAGGCCCGCGTGCGCCGCTTCCTCTTCTCCTCATCGGCCTGCATCTACCCGCGCTACCGGCAGCAGAGCGCCGACGTTACCCCACTGCGCGAGGAGGAGGCCTGGCCGGCCGACCCCGAGCCCGGCTACGGCCTGGAAAAGCTCTTCGCTGAGGAGATGTGCCGGTACTACCGCGAGGACTACGGGTTGGAAACAAGGATCGTCCGCTTCCACAACGTCTACGGGCCGCTGGGGACCTACGAGGGCGGAAAGGAGAAGGCGCCCGCCGCCATCTGCCGCAAGGTGGCTCTCGCCCGTGACGGTGATGAGATCGAGGTCTGGGGAGACGGGCGGCAGACGCGGTCCTTCATGTACGTGGACGACTGCGTCGAGGGGATCTGGCGCCTCATGCGCTCTGATTACCCCGAGCCGCTCAACCTGGGGACCGACCGGCTGGTGACGGTGGACGAGCTGGTGGACATCGTCTGCCGCATCGCCGGCAAGCGGCTGCGCAAGCGCTACGACCCAACCAAGCCGCAGGGGGTGCGCGGGCGCAACAGCGACAACACCCGCCTGCGACAGGTGCTGGGCTGGGAGCCGCAGATCCCGCTGGAAGAGGGGTTGGCGCGGACCTACCGCTGGATCGAATCCGAGTTGCGCCGGGCGGGTCGGATCCCGGGCGAGGCGGGCGTCGTCCCCGCTGCGCCGCTGCACGGGGGTCCGGCGGCTGGCGGGGAGGTGTCCGGATGAGAGCCCTGATTACCGGCGGAGCGGGGTTCATCGGGTCACACCTGGCCGAGGCGTTGCTGGCTCGGGAGGATGAGGTCATTGTCCTCGATGACCTTTCCACCGGAAGCCTGCAAAACATCCTCCACCTGATGAAGAGGCCAGGGTTCCAGTTCATCCTGGGATCCATACTGGACTCGGACACGGTGAACCGGGCCGTGGGCGCCTGCGATGTC
>JAVKHY010000024.1:9367-11075 GCA_031459765.1 Armatimonadota bacterium
CTCGATGACCTTTCCACCGGAAGCCTGCAAAACATCCTCCACCTGATGAAGAGGCCAGGGTTCCAGTTCATCCTGGGATCCATACTGGACTCGGACACGGTGAACCGGGCCGTGGGCGCCTGCGATGTCGTCTACCATCTGGGAGCTGCCGTGGGAGTTCGGCTGGTATTTGAGCAGCCTGTGCGGACCATTGAGACCAACGTGAAGGGGACCCAGAACGTCCTGGACGCCTGCTTGCGCCACGGAAGAAAGGTCCTCATAGCCTCCACCTCTGAAGTCTACGGCAAAGACGTACACAACGGGATCGGACGCTTCGTAGAGGAGGATGACATCACTATCGGTCCATCCATGCGTTGGTGCTACGCCACCAGCAAGGCCCTCGACGAGTTCCTGGCCCGCGCCTACTGGATGGAGAAGGGGTTGCCCGTGGTGATCGCGCGGTTCTTTAACACGGTGGGTCCCCGGCAGTCTCCTGCGTATGGGATGGTCATGCCCCGGTTCGTGGAGCAGGCGTTGCAGGGGAAACCCATCACCGTGTACGGCGACGGTTCGCAGGTGCGGAGCTTCACCTGGGTCGGCGACACAGTGGACGCGACAGTCCGGCTCATGGAGACACCAAGGGCGGAAGGGGAGGTTTTTAACGTCGGATCCGATGAGGCAGTGACCATCAAAGAGCTGGCCGAGCGCGTGAGGAAGTTGGCGGAGTCGGATTCTGAGATCGTGTTCATCCCGTACGAGCAAGCCTACGGACCGGGGTTCGAGGACATTCGCTACCGCGTCCCCGACGTCACGAGACTCCGGCAGACAATCGGGTACAGACCCACCCTCACGCTGGACGAGATCATTGGACGGGTGATTGAGTACACGAGGCAGAGGTTCGGGAGCTGAGGGGTTCCTGCACCTCAGCGTCTCTGCTCCTCGGCATGCTTCTTCTGCGGAGATGGGACATGTCCAGTAGCGCAGTGATGGGGCTGGAAGAGAAAATCAGGACCGCCACGGCACGCATTGGCGTGATAGGCCTGGGCTACGTTGGCCTGCCTCTTGCCCTCCTCTTTGTGCGACGGGGATATGGGGTGTGCGGCATCGATGTAAACGAGGAGAAGGTGCGGGCCCTGAATGCGGGCCGGAGCTATATCCGTGACGTTCCCTCCGAAGAGGTCCGTGAATGCCTGGCTACAGAGCGGTTCGTGGCCGGTACGGATGCGGCGATGGTCGGACGGTGTGATGTCGTGTTCATCTGCGTGCCTACGCCATTTACCCCGCAAAAGGAACCCGATACGTCGTGCATCGCGCAGGCTGCGGGGAACGTCGCGGAGAACCTTCGCCCGGGCCAGCTCGTCATCCTCCGGAGCACCAGTTTCCCCGGGACCACCGAAGAGGTTGTAAAGCCAGTTCTGGAAAGGACGGGTCTCCGGGTGGGGGCGGAGGTCTTCCTCGCGTTCGCACCGGAGCGCGTCGATCCGGGGAATACGCGGTTCACCATGGAGGAGGTCCCCGTGGTGGTTGGCGGGTGTGACCCGCTGAGCACCCATCTCGCTGCGCTGGCCCTCCGCCAGGTCTCCCGGTACGTCGTTCCTGTCTCCTCCCCGGTTGTGGCCGAGATGACCAAGCTCCTGGAGAACGTCTTCCGGAATGTCAACATCGCGCTTGTGAATCAGCTGGCCCAGCTGTGCGACCGCATGGGCGTGGACGTGTGGGAGGTCGTCGA
>JAVKHY010000025.1 GCA_031459765.1 Armatimonadota bacterium
CTCACCTTCCACCCCACCATCCCCCGGTTCGTCGCCACGAAGGTTGCGGGTGCGGTCTCTCGCCGCGCCTGGTGGGGCCGGTGGGCGCCGCTGCAGCTCCGGGAGGTGCCCGATCCGCCGCTGCCGGGGGAGGACTGGGTGCGCGTGGCGGTGCGGCTGGGCGGGATCTGCGGGAGTGACCTGCACACGATTCGTCTGGAGGCCAGCCCGGCCCTCTCCGCCCTCACGTCGTTTCCTTTCGTTCTGGGCCACGAGAACGTGGGGACGATCGCCGAAGTCGGCCCTGCGGTCCGGGACCTCCGGACCGGTCAGCGCGTGACCGTGGAGCCCGCGCTGCCCTGTCTGGCGCGGGGGCTGGTCGATCCGTGTCCGCCCTGCGCCGCGGGGAACTACAACCTGTGCCTCCGGGTGGCGGAAGGCCACCTCGCGCCCGGGTTGATGATCGGCGCCTGCCGGGATACGGGGGGAAGCTGGGCGGCCAACTTCGTCGCCCACCGCTCGCAGGTGTTCCCCCTCCCCGAGGCGGTCAGCGACGAGAATGCGCTGCTGGCCGAACCCCTGGCCGTGACGGCGCACGCCGTCGTCGCCTCCCCGCCCGCGGAGACGGACACCGTGCTCGTGGTCGGGGGCGGGGTGATCGGCCAGTGCGCCATCGCCGCCCTGCGCGCGTCGGGGTGCGGGGCCCGGATCATCGCCCTGGTGAAGCACGGCTTTCAGGGGGAGGCGGCCAGGCGGCTGGGCGCGGACGAGGTGGTGCGGCTGCAGCGCGGCGACGGCCACTATCCGGCGATCGCCGATTTGACCCGCGGCCGCCTGCGCCGCCCGATGATGGGCAAGCGCGTGCTCCTCGGTGGCGCGGATCTCACGCTGGAGTGCGTCGGTAGCGCAGGGAGCATCGACGACAGCCTGCGCCTGACGCGCCCCGGGGGCCGCGTGGTGCTCCTCGGCCTGGCCTCCTGGGCCCGGAGCGTGGACTGGACGCCGCTGTGGCTGAAAGAGCTCCAGGTCACGGGCAGTTACATCTACCGCTGGGAGATCTGGCAGGGCCGGCGCGTGCGCACCATGGACATCGTCCTGGACTGGATGGCCCGCGGGCTGGTCGATCTCGGCCACCTCGTCACCCACCGGTTCCCCCTCGAGGAGTTCCGCCGGGCCCTGCACACGGCCATGGGGAAGGCCGCCACCCGCGCCTTCAAGGTCGCCTTCCGGCCCCAGGCGTAGGGCGCCCTTCGGCTCAGGCATCGAGTCATCCGTCCCCGAGGTCGTGCTCCGGGCCACCGGGGCGCCCCTTCCGCTTGATGGCGGCCTCGGCCTCACCGTATAATGCAGATGGTTCGGGCGGGTGGCTGAGCGGACAAAAGCAGCTGACTGTAGATCAGCCGGCCGAGTGCCTACGGAGGTTCGAATCCTTCCCCGCCCACCAGCCCCGCGGGGATAGCTCAATGGTAGAGCTCCGGCCTTCCAAGCCGAGGATGCGGGTTCGATTCCCGTTCCCCGCTCCAGCAGGCTGAACGTCCTGCGACTCATCTCCACGCCGGCGGTGGACGCACCACTTCGGGGCGAGCCGGGGGAGGGTCCCGCCCGCGCAGGTGTCTGGGTCCGGCCTGGGAGAATGTATAATTACGTAAGAATACGAGAATATGCTCGCCACACCGGGGGAGAGGTGGATGCCGATGTTCACCATCGCGCGGCCGGAAGCGATCGCCATCAAGGCCAAGCTGTTTCGGGGCTTCGCCGACCCGTCGCGGCTGGCGATCCTCGACGCCCTGCGGAGCCGCCCGATGACGGTGGGCGAGATCGTCGGCGCCACCGGCCTCAGCCAGCCCAACGCCTCCAGCCACCTGGCCTGCCTCCACGGCTGCGGACTGGTGGCCCGGGAGCAGGAGGGCCGGTATGTCCGCTACCGGCTCAGCGACCGGCGCGTGGCGCTCCTGCTGCGGCTCGGGGACGAGCTGCTGGCCGATGTGGCCCGGGGGGTGTATGAGTGCACGCGCTACGAGGCCTCCGGCGCCGGCAGGGGACGGCGATGACCCGGCGCGCGACAATCGAGGTCCCCATCCGGGGGATGGACTGCGCGGACTGCGCCCGGCACGTCCAGCGGGCGATCGCCGCCGTGCCCGGCGTCATCTCGGTGGAGGTGCGGCTGGCTGCGGAGCAGGCCGTCGTCAAGATGGACGCCTCCCGGGCCGATCTCGCCGCCATTCGCCGGGCGGTGGGGGCCGCCGGTTACTCCGTCCCGCTGCCTGAGGCGCCGTCGTCCGCCGGGTCCCTCGGCGGGAGGGTGAGCCGCCAGGTGCTGACGCTGCTCGGGATCCTCTTCGGAACCGTGCTGTTCGTCGTCGTGCTGGGGGAATGGCTGGGTCTGTTCACCACGCTCACAGATCTGGTGCCCTGGCCGCTGTGGCTCGGTGTGGTGGCCTTTGGCGGCTTCCCGGTCTTCCGCAAGGTCGTCCTGGCCGCCCGCCGCCGCCAGGTTATCGCCCACACCCTGATGTCGGCGGGGGTCGCGGCCGCGGTGGCCGTGGGCGAGTGGCCGACGGCGGCGGTGGTCGTCCTCTTCATGCGTGTCGGGGACTACGCGGAGTGGTTCACGACCGATCGCGCGCGGCGCGCGGTCCGCAGTCTCGCCGCGCTGGCTCCCCAGAGGGCCCGGATCGAGCGGGATGGTGTCGATGTCGACATCCCGGCGGACGCCGTCCGGAAGGGCGACGTCGTCGTGGTCCGCCCGGGAGAGAGCCTGCCCGTAGACGGCGAGGTCATCTCGGGCGAGGCCACCCTCGACCAGGCGGCCATCACCGGGGAGTCCGTGCCGGTGGAGGTCGGACCGGGAAGCCGCGTGTTTGCCGCCACGCTGGTGCGCGCCGGCAGCATCCGTGTCCGTGCCACCCATATCGGCCGGGAGAGCACCTTCGGGCGCGTGATCAGGCTTGTGGAGGAGGCCGAGGCCCATCGCGCCCAGGTGCAGCGCGCGGCCGACCGCTTCGCCGGGTACTACCTGCCGGTCGTGGCGGCCGTCGCCGCGCTCACGATCCTGATCCGGCGCGATCCGCTGGCCGCCGCCGCGGTGCTGGTGGTGGCCTGCTCCTGCTCCTTTGCGCTGGCCACCCCCATCGCCGTGCTGGCTTCGATCGGCGCCGGCGCCCGGCGCGGGCTGCTGATCAAGGGCGGCCGCTACCTGGAAGCCCTGGCCCGAGCGGACGTCGTGCTCATCGACAAGACGGGGACGCTGACCCTCGGGCGTCCGCAGATCACCGACATCGTCCCGCTCAATGGAGCGACGCCGGAAGAGGTGCTGGCTCTGGCGGCCACGGCGGAACGCTACTCGGAACACCCGCTGGCCGCGGCCGTGCGTGATGCGGCCCAGAAGCGCCGCATCACGCCGGGTCATCCGGAGCAGTTTGAGGCGCTGCCCGGAGTCGGTGTGCAGGCGCGGATTGACGGGCATCGGATCACGGTTCGCAGCGGCCGGACGGCGCCGGGCGTCCCCCGCCCTCCGGTGCTGGAGGCCATTGAGGCCGCGGGCAGGACGGCGATGCTCGTGACCAGGGACGAGCAGCTGATCGGCGTGCTGGCCGCCGCAGACACCATGCGCCCGGAGGTCCCCGCCGCGCTCAGGGCCCTGCGGGGCCTCGGCATCCGGCAGGTGGAACTTCTGACGGGAGACACCGACGAGGCCGCCCGCGTCCTCGCCGAGCGACTCGGCATTCCCTACCGGGCGCGTCTGATGCCTGAGGACAAGATTGCCGTGGTGAAGGACTATCAGGCGCGGGGCCGGACCGTGATCATGATCGGGGACGGCATCAACGACGCCCCGGCGCTGGCCCAGGCCGACGTCGGGATCGCCATGGGGGTGGCGGGCACGGAGCTGGCGCTGGAGGCGGCGCATATCGGGCTGATGCGCGACGATTGGATGCTCGTCCCGGCCGTATTCCGGATCGCCCGGCGCACGATGGGTGTCGTGAAGCTCAACATCGCCTTCACCGCCGTCTACAACCTCGTCGGCCTCTCCCTGGCGGCGTTGGGGTACCTCCCGCCCATCTTCGCCGCCGCCGTGCAGTCGCTGCCGGACCTGGGCATCCTGGCCAACTCCTCCCGCCTGCTGCGCCAGGGGTGAGCCCGGGGATTCCGTCTGAGCCTTCCGGCGGGCGGGCAGGTCATCCGGTGATGCGGCGCCGTCGGTCCCTCGCCGGTCTGCTCCTCGCCGCCATCATCGCGGTGGGGACCGGCACCGGCCGGGCGGAGTTGACCATCCGGCTGCTCGCCGTGACCTCGCCGGTCCGACGCGGGGACCCCGCCCGCGTGGAGATTCTGACCACCCCCGCCGCGGTGTGCGACATCGGGGTCGTCTACCGCTCCGGTCCCAGCCGCGCGCCCCAGCTCCGTCCGCGGCGGGCGGACGGAGCTGGACGCGTCGTGTGGCTCTGGCGCGTCGGCCGTCAGGCTGCGCCCGGCCGGGCCGTGGTCACCATCGAGTGCCTGCTGGGCGAGCAGATCACGTCGCTCCGTACCGAGTTCACCGTCCGCTAACCCTGGGAGCGCCTTGCCGGGCTCTCTTTGCCCACAGGGGCGGTCCGCGTCTTCGGAGAAGGCATAGATGATGAGCGCGCGGATCATCGACGGCAAGGCGCTGGCCGCCCGCATCGAGCAGGAGGTGGGGCGAGACGCCGCAGCGCTGACCCGGAGGTACGGGGTGGCGCCGGCCCTGGCCGC
Source organism: Armatimonadota bacterium (assembly GCA_031459765.1). Classification (NCBI taxonomy): domain Bacteria; kingdom Bacillati; phylum Candidatus Sysuimicrobiota; class Candidatus Sysuimicrobiia; order Candidatus Sysuimicrobiales; family Candidatus Kaftiobacteriaceae; genus Candidatus Kaftiobacterium; species Candidatus Kaftiobacterium secundum. Next base: position 4,711 of record JAVKHY010000025.1, read on the forward strand.
GGTGCTGGTGGGAGACGACCCCGCCTCCGCCCTGTACGTGCGATTGAAGGCCCAGGCCTGCGGCCGCGCCGGTCTGCGCTCCGAGACCTTCCACCTGCCGGCGACGACCGGCGAGGAGGAGCTCCTCGCCCTGATTGACGACCTCAACGCGCGCAGCGACATCCACGGCATCCTGCCCCAGCAGCCGATGCCCCCCCAGATCAACCCGCGCACGGTCTTCGAGCGGATCGATCCGCGCAAGGACGTGGACGGGCTCGGCCCGGAGAACATGGCCGCGCTGTTCATCGGTCGGCCCCGGCTGTTGCCCTGCACCCCCGCCGGGATCATGGCCTTGCTGCAGGAAGCGGGGGTGGAGCCGGCGGGGAAGGATGCGGTCGTCGTCGGCCGCAGCGTCATCGTCGGCCGCCCGACGGCGGCGCTGCTGCTCAACGCCCACGCCACCGTGACCTGGTGTCACACGAAGACCCCGGACCTGGCCGCGCATACCCGGCGGGCGGACATTCTGGTCGTGGCCGCGGGGCGGCCCCGGCTGGTCACGGGGGAGATGATCAAACCGGGCGCGGTGGTGATCGATGTCGGCGTCAACCGTCAAAACGGCAAGGTGGTGGGCGACGTGGACTTCGCCTCCGCCTCCCAGGTCGCCGCCGCCATCACCCCGGTGCCCGGCGGGGTGGGGCCGATGACGATCGCCATGCTGCTGCGCAATACCGTGCTGGCGGCCGAGCAACAGCTGCGGGCCCTGCACACGGTGTAATCTCCCGGTGCCGCTCCAGGACGCCCTGGCCTATATCGAAGGGCTGCTCACCCGCCGCCGACCGGCTTCGGCCGGCGACGAGCGCATCAAGCTGCGACGCACCGGCGCCCTCCTGGAGCGCCTCGGGAACCCGCATCACCTGCCGACGGTCCTGGTCGCGGGGACCAAGGGGAAGGGGTCCACGGCGGCGATGATGGCCGCCATCCTGCAGGCGGCCGGGTATCGCATCGGGCTGTACACCAAGCCCCACCTGGTGGACTACCGGGAACGGTTCCGGGTCGACGGGCAGTTGATCACGCCCGAGGAACTGTGCGACGGGGTGGAGGCCATCACGCCCCACGTAGAAGCGATGGCCGCCGGAGCCGACGGGCCGCCCACCTACTTCGAGGCATCCGTGGCCATGGCGTTCTGGTACTTCCGCCGCCGCGGCGTCGACCTGGCCATCGTCGAGGTCGGCCTGGGCGGCCGGCTGGACGCCACGAACGTGGCCGACCCGCTGCTCTCGGTGATCACGCCGGTGAGTTTCGACCACATGGATGTGCTGGGGACGACCCTGTCCTCCATCGCCCGGGAGAAGGCCGGCATCATCCGTCCCCGCGGCACCGTGGTCAGCGCCGCCCAGGCGCCCGAGGCGCTGGCCGCGATCATCGACGTCTGCGCGCGCCAGGAGGCGGAGCTCATTGCCGCCCCCGCCCTCGTCCGCATCGAGCCCGGGGTGGCCACCCTCCACGATCAGACGGTCACCGTACGCAGCCGACGGCGGTCCTACGGCGCGGTGCGCCTGCCGCTGGTCGGCGCGCACCAGCAGGTCAACGCGGCGACGGCGGTGGCGGCGATCGAAACCCTGGCCGGGGAAGGCTATCCGCGGGGACCGCAGTCCGTCGCCGAGGGGCTGGCCGCGCTGCGCTGGCCGGCGCGCATCGAGGTCGTCCACGAGCGGCCGTACATCGTGGTGGACGTGGCGCACAATCCCGCCTCGCTGGCCGCGCTGCGCCAGACCCTGGAGTCGCTGTTCGCGGGTCGGCGCATCATCCTCGTCTTCGGCATGATCGCCACCCACGACCACCGCGCCAGCACCAGCCTGATCGCCCCGCTGGCCGCGGCCGCAATCGTGACCACGCCGCTCCACGCCAAGCCCCTGGCGGCCGGCGTCCTGGCCGAGGAGGTCCGGCGGTATGTGGCGCACGTGGAGGTGGTCGAAGACCGCCGTGCCGCCCTGGACCGGGCCCTGGACCTCGCCGGGGCCGAGGATGTGATCGTGGTCACCGGATCGTTCTTCCTCGTCGGGGAGGCGCGCGAAGCCCTGCACAGGAACGGTCGCTGGGGGACACGAATCCAGGCATGATCCGCCAACGTCCATGTGGGTAGACGTCATCGTCGAGGATATCCTCGCCTCGCGTCCGTCGGACCGCTACGTGGTGAACGATGCCAAGAGTCCCTCGGGGCCCATCCACGTCGGGTCGCTGCGGGGGGTGGTGCTGCACGACTGTGTGGCGCGCGGGTTGCGGGAGCGCGGCCGGGAGACCACCTTCCTCTACGGGTTCGACGACTACGATCCTCTGGATGCCCGTCCCGCTCTGGTGCCCGCGGAGTTCGACCGCTATCTGGGGATGCCGCTGTCCGAGATCCCATCCCCGGAGCCCGGCGCCGCCAGCTACGGACGATACTACGGCCTTGAGTTCGCCGCGGTCTGGGCCAGGGTCGGGGCGCAGCCCGAGGTCTACTGGACCAGCGAGCTCTACAAGGCCGGCCGGTTCAACGAGGCGATCCGCATCGCTTTGGACCGGGCGGACGAACTCATCCAGATCGACCGCGAGATCAGCGGGAGCCGGAAGGCCGAGCGACATCCGCTCCAGCCCCTGTGCGAACGGTGCGGGAAGATCGGGACCACCGTGGTCACGGGATGGGACGGTCGCCTCGTCGCGTACGAGTGCCGTCCGGACAAGGTGCGCTGGGCCACCGGGTGCGGGTACCGCGGCCGGCGGTCGCCCTTTGACGGCGGGAGCAAGCTCCAGTACGTCGTGGAATGGGCCGCCAAGTGGTGGATCCTCGGCGTCACGGTGGAGGGGGCGGGGAAGGACCACATGACCCGCGGGGGGAGCCACGAGCGGTCCAGCGCGATGTGCGAGCGCGTCTTCCACTACCGGCCGCCCTATCCCATCCCCTACGAGTGGTTCCTCGTCGGGGGACGGAAGATGAGCACCAGCAGGGGACTGGGCGTGCCGGCCAAGGAGCTGGTGGGCATTCTCCGTCCGGAGCTGGCCCGATTCCTGATGGTGCGGCCCCACTACCGGCAGCAGATCAACTTCGACCCCGGTGGGGAGACGATCCCGCTGCTCTATGACGAGTACGACCGCGCCGCCGCGGCGTACTTCGGGGAAGTCGAGCCCCGGTCGGGCGCCGAGGCGGAACTGCTGCGCGACCACGCCCGGACCTTCCACTACTCCCGGGTGGACGGGCCGCCGGGTGCGGGCTACCGGATGCGCTTCGCCAAGGTCGCCTATCTGCTGCAGATGCCGACCGTCGATCTCGAGGCGGCGGCCGCCGCCGAGAAGGGCGGCCCGCTCACGCCGGCCGATCGTGCGGAGCTGCAGGCGCGGGCCGACGACGCGCGTCGGTGGTTGGCCACCTACGCCCCCGACCACTACCGGTTTCAGGTGCAGCCCCAGCTCCCCGCGGTGGCGCTCACCGCGCCGCAGCGCGCCTTCCTGGCCCGGCTCGCCGGCGTGGTGGCCGAGCGGGACGTCTGGGACGGCGAGGCCCTCCACGCCCGGATCCACGCCCTGAAGAACGAGATGGGGATTCCGCCCCAGGACGCCTTCGGCGCCATCTACCTGGTGTTCTTGGGCAAGGCCTCCGGGCCGCAGGCCGGCTGGTTCCTGGCCTCCCTGGATCGGACCCTTGTCCTGGCCCGGCTGCAGCACGCCTCCCGCGGGGGACAACGATGACCGAGCCGCTCGTCGTGCTGGTGTTCGCCAACCTCGACCCCAGGCACATTGCCCAGATCGAGCAGGTGCATCCCCGCGTCCGCGTCGTCACCGCGCCCGATCTGAGTCGGGCCCTGGAGGCCGCCCCGGCGGCCGAGGTGATGGTCGGCTGGAACGTCCCCCGCGAGGCCGTACAGCAGGCCCGCCGGCTGCGCTGGATCCACTCCACCGCCGCTGGCGTGGACCAGCTGCTGCATCCCGAGGTGGTGCAGGGCGAGATCATCGTCACCAGCAGCAGCGGCATCCACCAGCCTCTGGTCGAGCATGTCTTCGCCCTGCTCCTGGCGCTGACTCGCCGGCTGCACATCGCCATCCGCAACCAGACGAAGGGGCGCTGGGCGCGGCGCGAGGCCGTGGGCGACGAAGTGCGCGGCAAGACCATGGGCGTGCTCGGGCTGGGCACGATCGGCGCGGAGATCGCCGAGAAGGCCCGGGCCTTCGGGATGCACGTGATCGGAACGAAACGCCGACCCGGCCCGATCCCCCATGTGGACCGGGTCTACCCCCCGGAGGGGCTGCCCGAGGTGCTGGCCGCCAGCGACGTCGTGGTCATCGCCCTCCCGCTCACGCCGGACACCCGGCACCTCATCGGGGCCGGGGAGTTGCGGATGATGAAGCCCACCGCCTTCCTGATCAACATTGGGCGCGGGGCCATCGTGGACGAGGGGGCGCTGATCCGCGCCCTGCGGGAGGGGTGGATCGCCGGTGCCGGGCTGGATGTCTTTGAGCGCGAACCACTGCCGGCCGACAGCCCGCTGTGGCAGATGGAGCAGGTGATCATCACCCCGCACGTCTCCGGAGCCTGGCCGGGGTACCTGGACGCCGCCGTGCCGCTGTTCTGCGACAACCTGCGGCGCTACCTGGACGGCCGGCCGATGCGCAACCTTGTGGACAAGTCGCGGGGCTATTAGCATGGAACGCAGATCGCTGCGCTGAGGAGGGGTCCCGGTGAAGGCGGCGCCCGCTGAACGGATTCGCAACGTGGCCGTGGTCGGCCACGGCGGTACGGGCAAGACGTCCCTCGTCGAGGCCATGCTGTTCCTGGCCGGCGCTGTGGACCGCCTGGGGCGGGTGGACGACGGGACGGCGACAACGGACTTTGATCCGGAGGAACAGCGCCGCAGGCACACCATCAACGCCTCGCTCGCGCCCCTGGAGTGGAAGGGGTGCAAGATCAACCTCATCGACGCCCCGGGCTATCCCGACTTCGTCGGCGAGGTGGCGGCTGCGTTGCGCGTGGTGGAGGGCGCGCTCGTCGTCGTGGACGCCGTGGCCGGCGTTCAGGTGCAGACCGAGGTGGCCTGGGGCTATGCCGACCGGGGGAAGGTCAGCCGCCTCGTGATCGTCAACCGGCTGGATCGGGAGAATGCGCGTTTCGAGGCGGTGCTGCAGTCGCTCCGGCAGCGGTTCGGCACGAGAGTCGCTCCCATCCAGATCCCGATCGGT
>JAVKHY010000026.1:0-2612 GCA_031459765.1 Armatimonadota bacterium
GACAAGAAACTCTCCAGCATGCACAGTAAAGATGGGTCTCATCGCGATCGCCTTCAGCCGCGACGTCTCCGCCAAGGTCACGATTTCAGTGTACTTAATTGCCCGATTCTTAGATTCTTAGACTAGAACACGGGCGAATTATGCCCCACGGGTGGACATCAATCTGGCAGCCGGGGTTCGCTCAGAATAGCCTGGTCAGGAGATGCTCTCCGGATCCGTGTGCAGTGAACTCACCTCCTCCGGGCTGAACTTATTGAGCCTGATGATCCGAGCGCGGGCGCGCACCATGGGCGGCACCGCCATCAGCGCGTGCGCCTCGCTCTCCGCCTCGACGATGGCCCACCCGCAGTGGACGCCGGACTTGCACCCCCAGTCAAAGTTGTACAGGTAGCCCATGGCCCTGACCAGCTGCAGCAGCCGGGCGCAGTCCTTCGCATCGTGCGGCGACTCGATCAGGTACCGGTCCACCGTCAACACTCCCCTCTGAGGTCCCGCCGGTCCGACCCGACAGATGCCCGGGCATCAGGTCACCGTCCGCGGAGCCCAGACGCCGGGACATTCTCAGCGTAGACTACGCTGCCGCCCACCAGTCCCCTGCACAGGTCGGGCCCGCGGAAGAGCGATGCGCTGCCGCGGCCGGTGTCGCTGCCTGGCCGATGGGGAGAACCGCGCCCCGGGGCGGCGGACAGCGGGTTCCCCCTAAACGCGGGCGGCCGGCGGGTGATCGCCCGGGCTGGCCGGAATCCTCTACGGGCGTGAACACAAGTGCGCTCGAGCCGTGCTCAATCGCGCAGCGTTCCCGTTGTCAGAAAGGGACAGCATGCTTCGGACTCCCCTGCGCACCTGCCAGGGGGATCACGGCATGTCGGCGCCCCGACCGGCCCATGGGGGCCCGAGATGGGCTGACGTCCACGGCGCGAACGGAGGAGGGGCCATCCTTTTACGGCGTTCCCGTCCGGATGTCCCCTCCCGTGATGTCGAAGGAGGGTACCGGCGCGTCTCCTGTGGGGTCCGCCAGCGCCGTAAAGAGGTCCCGGCGCAGATCCACCGTGACGAACCCGAAGGGGTCGCGGGCCCCCGGCCCGAGGGCATCCAGGGGTTGGTACTGCTCATCCACCGTGACAACGTTGACCTTCACCCGCGTGGGCGGCGTGGGGCCGGTCTGCAGGCTGCTTAGCGGTACCCGCGCGCGGACCGCGCGGCCGTCGGGCAGGACCTCGGCGAAGAGAAACGGTGCGGGCGGACGGATGGCCTCGAAGGTGAAGGGCCGGTAGGGTGTTTCGGGAACGCGACCGAAGAAGAACCGTCCCCCGCGCAGCGCGACGTAGTGAGTCCAGTAGGTGCTGTCGGGTTGCGGTCCCCGCAGCAGCGTCTCGTCGACGGTGAAGGCGATGTAGTATGCGCCTCCAGCAGGACGGACAGGCGCCGCAAACTGCACGGTGATGATGAGTTGCGGCCCGGCCTGCCCCGCCGCCGGTCCGCTCATCAGTGCCGCCATAGCGGCGGCGATCAGGGCGAGTCCCGCTACGGCGCGATTGAGGAGCGTCTGCACATCTCCCCCTCCCCCCACAGCGGCGTACCGGGCGGTTGCCCAGGCGCTACTTCCCCGACCCCCGTCGTCTTCCTCCCTTCCCGTCACGGGCTGCCCGGGAAGGCCAGCGGCTGGTCAAACAGCAGGCCGCTCTGCCCCAGCCCGATGCGCCCCCGCCCCCAGGGGATGGCCGTGAGCCAGGCCTCCAGCCAGATCTCCCCTCGCACTCCCAGGTAAGAAAGGCTGACCGCCAGACAGTCGCAGAAGACGCGCGTGACCGTCAGGCGGTCATGGAAGACCTGTCCGGTGAATCCATCATAGAGACCCAGGTACTGCACCTGCCACTGGGGGCTCAGGCGCAGGTCCAGGCTGGCTTCCGCACGCTCCAGCCGGCCCAACATCGGGCTGTAGCTGGCGGCCAGCGCCACCGTCCACTCGGGGCGCGGCAAGGCCACCGCCTGAGCCACAACGCTACCAGGCTGCCGGGTCAGGAAGTCGTAGGTGGCCAAGGCGCGGACAAACAGGCCCGGGGCGCGGTAGGTCAGGCTGGCCTCGCCGATGCTCAGGGGACCGGCGATCTGGTCGAATAGAAACGGGCTCTGCCCGGCCACCTCCTGGGTGGTGTAGGCGCCGCGTAGCTCCAGCGTCGGGCCGAGGGGGCGGACGTACTCGGCCCGGCCCCCGGTGAAAAGACGCAGGTCCCCGGTAGTGTACCAGCTGGCCCGGCCGAAGGCGCGCAGAAAGAGCGTCCCGCCGCCTGCCGGCACCGGCCCGCTGAGGGTCAGCAGCGCGTCGGCCCGCACGGCGTCTGTCAGGCTCGAGGGCGTCACGTTCTGCTCGCGGAAGCGGCCCAGACCTCCTTCCACCTGCAGGACGAAGGGCGACCGCCCCAGCGCGAAGGGGGCAAGCGTCACGGTCAGCTCCGGCAGGCGCTCCAGGGTGTAGTGCTGGTCAGCGGGGAAGACATCGCCGTCCAGGTCCCAGCGGGTCTCGGCTACCAGCGAGGCGGAGAATCCCGGACGGAAGTGGCGCAGGACCAGCCGCGGCAGGAGCTCGTCGTCCACGCCTGCTGTGCCTGCCG
>JAVKHY010000026.1:2711-6777 GCA_031459765.1 Armatimonadota bacterium
AGCGGGGAAGACATCGCCGTCCAGGTCCCAGCGGGTCTCGGCTACCAGCGAGGCGGAGAATCCCGGACGGAAGTGGCGCAGGACCAGCCGCGGCAGGAGCTCGTCGTCCACGCCTGCTGTGCCTGCCGCCCGCGTGAAGGTGAGGACAGCCTCGCCGCTCATCTCCGGCGAAAGGGCCTGGCTGTGGACCAGGGTCCCGGTCAGGCCTTGAGCCGGGCCGACGGAGGTGCTGCTGTAGGTCGCGTAGAGGAACGTTGTCGCGCCGGTAGTGCGGTGGCTGAGGTCGAGGGCGGTGAAGAGGTCGCTGGTGGCGGGCGGGGACGGTGTCCCGCCCGGCGCTCGATGCGTGTAGTCCCCGAAGAGGTTCAGCCGCAGGGCGGGTGCCAGGTCCTGGGCGTGGTTGACGACCACCCGCCAGTCGGTCCCGCCGGTCTGGCGGTTGGCCAGGCGGTAGACGAGGGCGGTCCCCTGTCCGCGCCCGCCGCTCAGACGATAGGCGTGCTCGACACCCAGGCCGGTTCCCAGTCGCTCCATGTAGTCCGCGAGGACAAATCCCCAGTGTCCTTCATTGAGAAAGTACGTGGTGTGCGTCTTCACGAACCATCCCTCCACCGGGCTGTAGCCGACGACGGGGAAAAAGCGCGTCGCCTGCCTCTCGCGCAGGAAGATGATGAACGACGGCAGCGTCACAACCCGCTGGCCGGCGATCCACAGCGACGCACGGCGGCCCACCACCTTGTCATTGAGAAAGACCGCGATTTCGTCGGCGGTCAGAAAGACCAGGGGAACGTCCGGGTCGCAGGTGGTGACGAAGCCTTCCCGGATGGAGACGGTGCGGTCGAGCACTCCCTCCAGCCGCTGTGCGCGCAGGTGGACGGGCCCGAGCACCATCGGGCTGGTCACCCGGGCGCGGGCCTGATGTAGAACGCCCAGGCGGGTGCGCAGGTTGTAGGTCAACAGTTCCGCGGTGGCCTCCTGGGCGCCGACGCGCAAACGGACGTGGCCCTCCGCCGTCACCTCCCCCGTCTCCAGGTTGGCGACAAGCGCATGGGCGTCGATGGTCACATCCTCGAAGGTGAGCACGACGTTTCCAGTGGCCACCAGGACGCGGGTGCGTCGATCGTAGCGAAAGGCATCGGCGCGGATCAACACCGGCACCTCCCCGGAGACGTCCGTCGGCGCGGGGAGGAACGTGGGGGAGGGCGAAAACCCGGTCTCCGGCGCCGGCACGGCGACCGACGGCAGAAGGACGAACAGCCCCAGCACGAGCGCGGCCGCACGAACGCCGGGCGAGCGCATGGATGGGCTACGGACCGCGCCGGACCTTGAACTCCGTCTGCACGTTGCCGAAAGCCTCGAACGCCTCTTCCTGCAGCGCGATGATGACGCGGTCCGCGCGCAGCCGGTTGCCATCCTCGTCCTGCATGTGCACGCTCCCCATCACCACCACGCTCCGGCCGCGGTGGGTGTAGCGGGCGCGGTCGCCGGTCGCCTGCCGGGCGCCCTGGGTCACTCGCACCCGTCCTTCGGCCTCCATGTCCCGAGACCGGAGGAAGAGGGTCAGCCGGTCGCACGCCACGCGGGCCGGCATGGCCATCGTCCGGCGCGTCTCCCCGTCGGCCGGCCGCTCGCCCTCCGACAGGAACAGGTCTCCGGTCAGACCGTCCACCACCACCTCGCCTTCCAGCACGAGCCGCCCGTCCGCTTCGTTGTAGTAGCCGCGGGCTGCGCGGGCCGTCCGGTCGCGCTGACGCACCTCAACTCCGCCGAGGGCTTCGGCCTCCGGGGCGTCCCAGCGAAAGCGTATCCGCTCGGCCGTAATGATGGTCTCCTCGCGGGTCAGCGTGTCCGCAGCTGGATCGTCGCCCTCGGCAGGCATCGCCGGCCGGACCAGACGGGCCCCCCCGCTGACCTCCGCACGCAGGACGCGCAGGCTAGCAGCCAGCCGTTCCCCCGTGAGGATGCTCCCGCCCCGACTCAGACGCACCCCGCCTTCTGCCGTCACCTGGTCGGTCCGGCCGTCGTGGACCAGCGACGGGGCCTGAACCTCCAGACCCTTCTGGGTCACCGTGACCCCGGCCGACGCCTGAGTCATGCGCGTGGCCAGGTCGAAACGCATGCGACCCGCGCGCAGCACCAGATCCCCTTGCGCCAGCACTACATGCCCCTCGGCCTCGGCCGTCCGGGAGCGGATTTCGTACCGGACGCTGTCGGCGGTCAGTCGGGCGCCGGGTTGTTGCACCACGACCTGCCCGTGAGCCGTCGCCACCTGGGCCCGCTGGTCAAGCCGCAGCTGATCCGCCCGGATCTCCACCTCGCCGACAGTGAGACGGACGTGTCCTTCGGCAACGAAAACCCGGGAACGAGTATCGTACCGCACCCGCTCGGCCTGAAGGCGACCGGTCTCGACTGGCGGCGTACTGCCCGCGGAGGAGCCCGCAGAACGCCGCGGCGCGGCCGAATCGGGTGTCGAGGATACGCCGTCTGTGCCGAGCGCGGAGGAGACCGCATCCCCCCGGAGGATGGCGACCTCGACGTCCCCCAGCACCGTGAAGTCGCCCGTGGCGCGGTCGAGCACGATTTCTCCGGCGCGCAGGCGAAGGGCTGGGGCGCTATCGCGGTAGAGATCGGCCTGGCGAACACCCCGGAAGCGCGTGAACTGGCCGTCGGCGCTCACGTCCGCCTGGCCGGCATGGACTTCCGCCTGCCGCCGGCCCTCGCTCCTGAGGACGAGGACGGCGCCGCTGATGCTCACACCGGGCGGGGACGGCACAGGGGCAGGCGCCGGCGCCGTCCCGGTCGGCGCGGGGACGCGCCGCGACCAGGCGGCGGACCACCCCAGGTAGGCACCTGCGCCGAGGGAGGCGGCCACAAGTCCTACTACTGCAAGCGGAGCGCGGCGCTGTCCGCCGGGCGGTCGGGGCGTGCCCGGAGGTCGCGGATCGGCGGGAGCGTGCGGCACTTCAGGAGGGCGCGCCACCGCTACTCACCCGGAAGTCGCGACTCACCCGGAAGTCGCGGGCGCCCGGTGCAACCACCGGTCCTGCCGGGCCCAGATCACGAGGCCCCCCACGCCGAAGAGCAGGTTCGGCAGCCAGGCCGCCAGCATGGGCGAGACGGCTCCGACAGCGCCCACTGCCCGCGCGCTCGACATCACCGCGTAATACAGGAAAAGCAACACCACGCTGATCCCCACGCCGGTGAAGCGCCCCCCCTGCGTGGCCAGCAGGCTGAGCGGCGCCGCCACCAGGGCGAAGACCACGCTGGCGGCGGGGATGGCGAACTTCCGGTGCAGCTCGATGGCAAAACGCGGCGGCGCCTCCCGGCCGAAGGCGGCCAGGTACTGGCGCAGCTCGGCGGCGGTCATCTCGTCGGGGGTCTTCTGCCCGGCGAAGAAAATGCCGCCCGGGAGGTTCACCAGGATGCGCATCTCGTCGAAGCGCGCCTCGTACCGGGTGAACCCCTCCGAGTCGAATTCCCGCAGGACTCCGTCCCGCAGGCGCAAGTACCGGTCGTCCCAGCGGCCCTCGCGGGCGGTGATCAGACGCGGCAACGGCGGAGTTACCTCGTAAACCATGACGTTCTGCAACAGCCGTCGATCGTCGTCGACCCGCTCAACGTAGAAGAAGCGATTGCCCGGGGCGCGAAAGAAGACCTGCTCGCGCACCTGCGGGAAGGCCTCGCCAAAGGCCGCGCGACGGATCAGGGTGTTGGCCCGGTGGTTGGCCCAGGGGGCGAAATACTCGTTGGTCAGGAAGGTCACCGCCGCCATGCCAAGGGCGAACACCAGCGCCGGGGCGAAGAGGCGGCCCAGGCTCATCCCGGCCAGGCGCATCGCCTGCAGTTCGCGGTCACGCGCCAGCCGTCCCAGCCCCAGCAGCACGCCAAGGAGGGTCGAGACGGGGAAGGTGATCACCATGATGGCCGGGAGTTTATAGGCGAGCAGGCGTCCCAGCGCCTGAAGGGTGAGGCGCCCCGAGACGATGAACTCGGCCAGCGTGTACAGGATGTCCCCGACCAGGAGCACGGCGAAACCGCCGACGCCCAGAAGAAAGGGCGGCAGGAT
>JAVKHY010000027.1:0-1671 GCA_031459765.1 Armatimonadota bacterium
GGCGAGGTCCTCCGCCCGGGCGGCCGCCTCTACCTGGTGGCGCGGACGGCGCAGGGCGCGAAGACGCTGGCCGGGGAGATGGAGCGGGCGGTGGGACCGGTGCGCGAGGTCGAGCGCGCCGCCGGCTACCGCGTCTACGAAGCGGTGCGGGAGGATCGTCGGGGGGATGTTTGAAGCGCTGCAGGACCGGTTCCAGGCGATCATCCGCAACCTCACCGGACGGGGCGTGCTCTCCGAAGCCGACGTCGACGCCGCCCTGCGCGAGGTGCGCCTGGCGCTGCTCGAAGCCGACGTCAACTTCAGGGTGGTCAGAGTCTTCGTGGATCGCGTGCGAGAGCGGGCCGTCGGAGAACGGATCACGAAGAGTCTGGCGCCGGGACACGAAGTGGTGAAGATCGTCCATGAAGAGTTGACCCGGCTGCTCGGCGGAGGCACGCGCGATCTTCGCGTGGCCGACCGTCCGCCGACCGTTGTGCTGCTGGCGGGACTCCAGGGCACCGGGAAGACCACCACCGCGGGCAAGCTGGCCCTCCGCCTGCGCCGCCGCGGCCGGCAGCCGCTGCTGGTGGCGACCGACCTGAAGCGGCCGGCGGCGGTGGCGCAACTGCAGACCGTCGGTGCGCAGGCGGGCGTGCCCGTCTTCGCCCAACCGGAGGCCACGGACCCGATCGCGGTGGCCCGGGCCGCCGTGGAGGCCGCGGCGAGGGAGGGACAGGATACCGTCATCATCGACTCCGCCGGCCGGCTGCACATCGACGACGAGCTGATGGCCGAGCTGCGGGCGATGCGCGAGGCGGTCCGTCCCCATGAGGTCCTCCTGGTCATGGACGCCATGGCCGGCCAGGACGCCGTGACGGTGGCCGAGCGCTTCCACCAGCGTCTCGGGCTGGACGGACTCATTGTCACCAAGCTCGACGGCGACGCGCGCGGCGGGGCGGTCCTCTCGGTCGTGGAGGTCACGGGAGTTCCCGTGCTCTTTGCCGGGACGGGCGAGAAGCTCGACGGCCTGGAGCCCTTCCACCCCGACCGCATGGCCTCGCGCATCCTGGGGATGGGCGACGTCCTCACCCTGATCGAGCGGGCGCAGGAGGCGGCGGATCGCGAGGCCGCGGCCGAACTGGAGCGCAAGCTGCGCCGGGCGGAGTTCACCCTGGAGGAGTTCCGCCAGCAGCTGCGTCAGGTGAGGAAGATGGGCCCGCTGGACGCCCTGCTGGAGATGATTCCCGGCCTGGGCCGGCAGCTCAAAGCCGGCGGAGGGATGGACGAGCGCCAGCTGGCGCGGGTGGAGGCGATCATCGACTCGATGACGCCGGAAGAACGCCGCCATCCGCAGCTCATCGACGGCAGCCGGCGCCGGCGGATCGCCCGCGGCAGCGGGACGTCGATTCAGGACGTGAATCGACTGCTGCGACAGTTCGAGGAGGCCCGCCGCCTGATCCGGCAGGTCGGCGAGATCGAGAAGAAGGGGAGGCGGGGCCGGTGGCCCTTCCCGCTCCCGTAGCGATGAGGAGGTCGGTATGGTCAAGATCCGGTTGATGCGCCTGGGGGGCAAGCACAAGCCGTTCTACCGTCTGGTGGTGGCGGACTCGCGCGCCCCCCGCAGCGGGCGGTACATCGAGGCGATCGGCTACTACAATCCCACGACGGAGCCCAGCACCATCTCCATCAATG
>JAVKHY010000027.1:1769-6604 GCA_031459765.1 Armatimonadota bacterium
TGGGGGGCAAGCACAAGCCGTTCTACCGTCTGGTGGTGGCGGACTCGCGCGCCCCCCGCAGCGGGCGGTACATCGAGGCGATCGGCTACTACAATCCCACGACGGAGCCCAGCACCATCTCCATCAATGAGGCCAAGGCCATCGCCTGGCTGCGCAAGGGGGCCCGACCCTCCGACGCCGCGCGGGTGTTGCTCCAGCGGACGGGCGTCCTGGAGCGGGCGGCGGCGAAGTCATGAGCGGTGCCGTAACCGCCGCAGAGACCCTGCGCGATCTCGTCGAGTTCCTGGCCGCCTCGCTCGTGGAGGAGCCGGGGGCGGTACGCGTGGAGACGGCAGCCGACGCCGCGGCCCTCCGCATCACGCTCCGCGTCGCCGCGGCGGATATGGGCAAGGTGATCGGCCGCCAGGGCCGGATTGCCCGCGCCCTGCGGTCGGTGGTGCGGGCCGCCGCGGCGCGCCAGGGCGTGCGGGTCCTGCTGGACATTTCAAGCACCGGCGCAGGAGGAGCCTGATGGGCATCACCGTCACCCGACCGGTGGTCATCAAGACCGTGGTCACGGAGAGCTTCAAACGCCTGTACATCCAGGATCTCGAGGACGCCCTCAAGCGCGTCGATGCCGTCGTGCAGCAGATCGACACGCAGATCCGTCGCACCGAACTGGAGCGCCAGATCTCGCCGCAGAGCCGGGCCGTGCGCCAGCAGCTGGAGCTGGAGCGGGCCCGCCAGGAGGCGACCAAAGCCGAACTGGCGATGCGGCTGCGGGAGGCTCAGGAGCTGCCCCTGAACTCGGAGTTCGCCCAGGGCACGCTGGAGAGTCTGGTCGAGATCTCGGTGGGGGACAACCTCTTCAACAAGATCGGCCGGGCGGAGGTTGTGGTGAAGGACGGCATCGTGCTGGAGATCCGCGAGGAGGGGTGATGCCCGCGGCCCCGCCGCTCGTGGTGGTGGGCCGGGTGCTCCGGCCGCACGGCGTCGGCGGCGAACTGCGCGTGCAGCCGGACACCGACTTCCCCGAGCGGCTGGGCATGCTGGGCCAGGCCGTCCTCCTCACCGAGGAACGCGCGGAACCGGTGCGGATCGAGGGGGTGCGGGCCGCCGGTGATGCGGTCCTGGTGAAGGTCGCCGGCATCGACACCCGTGCGGCGGCCGAGATCTGGCGGGGCGCGGCCCTGGCCGTGCCCCGCGAGCTGGCCGCCCCGCTGCCCGAGGGCCGCCACTATGTCTTCGAGGTGCTCGGCCTCACGGTCGAGGACGAAGGGGGGCGGCGGCTGGGTACCGTGGAGGAAATCATCCGCACCCCGGGCAACGACGTCTACGTGGTGCGGGGGGCGCGGGAGGTGCTGGTGCCCGCCATCGCCTCCGTGGTGTTGCGGATCGATCCGGCGCGGGGGCGCATGGTGATCCGGCCGCTGCCAGGGATGCTGGAGGAGTAGCCGCCGATGCGGGTGGACATCGTGACCATCTTTCCGCAGGCCTTCACGCCGCTCGAGCTCAGCGTGCTGGGACGGGCCCGCGAGCGCGGCCTGCTCCAGGTGAAGGTCTGGGACCTGCGCGACTTCACGGCCGACCGGCACCGCCAGGTGGACGACGCCCCCTACGGCGGTGGCGCCGGCATGGTCATGAAGCCGGAGCCCTTCTTCGCCGCGGTGGATGCCATCCGCAGGGAGGCGGGCGATCCGTCGCCGCGGATCATCCTCACCTCGCCCCAGGGCCGCACCCTGAACCAGGCCCTGGCCCGGGAGCTGGCAGGCGTCCGCCACCTGATCATCCTGTGCGGACACTACGAGGGGATCGACGAGCGCGTGCGACTGGGGCTGGCCACCGATGAGATCTCCATCGGCGACTATGTCCTGACGGGCGGAGAGCTGGCGGCGATGGTCATCGTCGACGCCGTGGCGCGCTTCATCCCGGGCGTGGTGGGGGACGCGGCATCGGTGGAGGCGGATTCCTTCGCCGGCGGGCTGCTGGACCACCCGCACTACACCCGGCCGCCGGAGTTCCTGGGGATGAAGGTGCCCGAGGTCCTGCTCTCGGGCAACCACGCGGCGATCGCGCGGTGGCGGCGGGCGCAGCGGCTGCGCCGGACCCTGGAACGCCGTCCCGACCTGCTGAAGCGGGACGCCTTGAGCGAGGAGGATCGGCGCCTGCTGGATGCCGAGGATCTGGAGATCGCCCAGTAGCGGCGGGCGGTATGCTATAATGGCTCGCCGTGGGCTTCATCCCCTGAGGGGGCGTTGCGCTGTGGAGGACTGCGATGGACAAGATCGCGACGGTTGAGCGTCCCGTTCTGAAGGAGAAGATCCCCCCCTTTGTGCCGGGGGACACCGTCCGCGTGCACCTCAAGGTGGTGGAAGGCGGCCGGGAGCGCATCCAGGCCTTCGAGGGCGTGGTGATTGCGCGGAAGGGCGGCGGCTCGCGGGAGATGTTCACCGTTCGGCGGATCAGCCACGGCGTCGGCGTGGAGCGGACCTTCCCGCTCCACTCCCCGCGCATTGAGCGCATCGACGTCGTACGGAAGGGAAAGGTCCGCCAGGCGAAGCTGTACTACCTGCGCGGCAAGGTCGGCCGCGAAGCCCGGGTCAAGGAGATGCGCTAGCGCCCCGGGGCCGGTCCGGTGGAACTCCTCGATCGTCTACCCCTCAGCATTCCGACGCTGATCCTCCTCCTGGCGGGCGTGCTGATCGTCGCCCGCCTGGCGATCAAGCGTGCCTACGCCATCCCCCCGGCCTGGCGCAGCAGCGTCGTGGAGACCCTGGACGCCAGCATCTTCGCCGCGCTGCTGTCGCTGCTGATCATCACCTTCGTCGTGCAGGCGTTCTACATCCCCTCCGGATCGATGGAACCGACCCTGCAGGTGGGCGACCGCATCCTGGTCGGGAAGTTCACCTACCGTTTCGAGGAGATCCGGCGCGGTGACGTCATCGTCTTCCACTACCCGTTGAACCCCGGCAAGGACTTCGTCAAGCGCGTGGTCGGCCTGAGCGGCGAGACGGTCGAGCTGCGCGACGGCATGGTGCTGATCAACGGCACGCCCATCAGGGAGCTGTACCCCACCGCCCTGGCCGAGGGCGATCGGGCCTGCACGAGCAACTACGGCCCGCAGAAGGTCCCCCGGGGAGAGCTGTTCGTGCTGGGGGACAACCGCTGCAACAGCGAGGACAGCCGCTTCTTCGGCTTCGTGCCCAGATCAAACGTCGTGGGCAAGGCGCTGTTCATCTACTGGCCCCCGCAGCGGCTCGGCCTGGTGCACTAAGTAAAGTCAAGGCGCAAGAGATTCTCTTGAGATCCTTGGGACCGGCGGATATGCCTCGCCCGGTACGAGGCGGGCCGGGCTGCGGCGGCGCAGGTCGTCGAGGAGGGGCGGCGGCCGGCGTGACGGTGAGCGCGGTGGACATCGTGACGCTCTCTCGCATCGCGCTGATTCCCGGGCTCTACACGACTGCCGCCGTGGGGAAGGATGAGGTCTTTGTCGCGCTCTTCATCGTCGCGGCCGGGACGGATGTGGCGGATGGGTGGCTCGCCCGGCGGTTGGGGCGGACAGATGGGTGGGGTCGGCGCTTCGACTCGCTGGCCGACGCCCTATTCTACTACTCCATCCCTGTCTGGTTCTGGTCCCGGCGGCCGGAGATCGTCAGGCAGTGGTTCCCGTGGGTGCTGGTTCCATTGCCCCTGTTCCTGGCGGGCGTGGCGTTCAAGATCTTCAGGCGGCGGATCATCGCCGCCCTGCATCTCCCGACCACCCGGGCAGCCGGCGCGGCGACCGTGGTGTACCTGCTCTGGGCTCTCCTGGGGATGCCGCCAGTACTCGCAACGAGACTCCTCACGGTGGTGCTGGCCGCGGCGGCGTTGGTGGAACTGGTGGTGGTCCTGGAGTAGTCGTCCCAGCATCTACTCGCCGCCGACAACGCCCTGCCCGGCAGCCGGCTCACCCTGCAGTCCCACCGGCACTTGCACGCTGGTTCGCCGAATCAGGCGGGTGGGAAGTACGGCGATGCGCCGGAGACGTTCGGCCGTGATCGACGGAGGACCGCCCGCTCCTGCTCCGGAATTCTCCCGCGGGTGCGTCCATGGCCGCTCCGTTGCGTCCTGCCGATCTCCGCGCGCTTTCCGTCGCCGAGATCGCCCTTCGCCTGCGCGCCCTGCCGGTGCTCAACGGTGCGGTGCTCCGGGCCCTGGCCCGCGATCCCCGGACCGGCGTGCGGCAGCTGGCGGCCCGTTACCGCCGGCGGCAGGCCGGGCGGCTTCGGGAGGACGCCCGCCTGGCGGGGCTGCGGACGATCGAGGGACGGCACCGGGCCGAGGGGTTCGAGATCATCGCCGGGGTGGACGAAGCCGGGGTGGCGCCGCTGGCCGGCCCGGTGGTGGCCGCGGCCGTCGTCCTGCCCGCGGATCTGCGGCTCCCCGGGCTCAACGACAGCAAGCGGCTGACGGCCGGGCAGCGGGAGGCGCTCTACGCCGAGATCCTGCGCCAAGCCGCGGCCGTCGCCCTGGGACGCGCCGAGGTCGAGGAGATCGACCGCCTCAACATCCTGCAGGCGACGCGTTTGGCCCACCGGCGGGCCATCCTGGCGCTACCGCGGCGTCCGCATCTGGTCCTGATCGACGGCCGCTACCCCGCCGACGTCCCGGTGCCGCAGCTGGCCATCGTCGACGGCGACGCCACCTGCGCCTCGATCGCCGCGGCGTCGATTGTGGCCAAGGTGACCCGCGACCTGATCATGGCGGACCTGGCGACGCGGTATCCGGGCTACGGATTCGACGTGCACAAGGGGTACGCCACCGCCGCCCACCGGGCCGCCATCCTCCGCCTGGGGATCACTCCCGTGCACCGGCGG
>JAVKHY010000028.1 GCA_031459765.1 Armatimonadota bacterium
AGGCCGATCAGGCGCAGGTGGGTCCCCTCCAGCGACCGTCGGGAGGTGAACCGCGGCAGCAGGTAGTAGGAGACGCCGACGATCAGGCAGCCGAACCATCCCAGCAGGCCCAGGGTGAGGTGCACCGTCAGGCCCGGGGGCCGCAGCAGCGCCGGCCAGAAGGCGTACCGCCAGTTCAGCCCCAGCAGCAGTCCCCACCCCGTGACCAGGACGAGGGAAGCGATGGCCGCGACCACCAGCGTCAGCGCATCGTTCCACCGCGTCCGGCGGCGTGCGACCCAGACCGCGGTCAGGGCGCTGGCGAGTACGCTGGCGACGATGGCGCCGCCTCCGGTGATCAGGACGAGGGTCGCCCGCCACCAGAAGCCGGAGGCGAGCAGCGCCACGCCGGCCAGGTGGACGGCAAACTGCGCGACGACGAGGGGTCCGGGTTCATGGCGCACGCCGGCGGCGGCAGGGAGGAGCTGGTGGAGCGCACCCAGGGCGATCATCGTTCCCCAGCCGAGGGTGACCAGATGGTTTGCGGCGAGGACGACGGCGCTGCGGTGCTGCAGCAGGGCCAGTTTCGGGGAGGCGAGCGCGACCGCCGCCGCCACCCCAGGGAAGGTCAGCACTGCGCCGACCAGGAACAGGCCCGACCGCGTCAGGCGGGGGCGGTCGGGGGGAAGCCAGCCCCGGGCCACGTCCTCCTACGCGGGCAGACGGCCTTTGAGGTCCCGGGCCGTGAACGGGCCGGGTGCGGCGATCAGCGCGCGCGCGTGCGTCACCTGCTCCCACACATTCCACAGCAGGACCGCCCGCACGCGCCCCTCCTGGAGGTAGTAGACGACCCCTTCGCGGAAGGGTTCTTTCCAGTCCTCGACGGTCTGCAGGCGGCTGCTGAGCTGGCCCACCGCTTCGTACCCGAGGTCGAACAGATCAGAGTAGAAGAAGGGCAGGTGGTGATAGGGCTCGGCGGCCCCGGCCATGTTGCGGCCCGCCGTCATCCCCATGACGTTGGCGTTGTCCTCGTGCTCGACGCGGAGGCGCAGGCCGAGGGCGGGACTGAAGAAGCTGGCCACGTCGCCGGCGGCGAAGATCTCCGGCCGCTCGGTGCGGAGGAGCTCGTCCACGACGATCCCGTTCTCCACGCGCAGTCCGGCGGCCCTGGCCAGGCCCGTCTCGGGCTCGATCCCGATGCCGGCGATGACCCCCTCCACCTCGAGCGCCGCCCCGTTCTTCGTCCGCAGGAGGTAGCCGCCGCCCCCGGGCTCCAGGCCCACGATCTGCTCACCGGGGCGGACGTCGACCCCCCTATCCCGATAGTAGTCGTTGAGGAACCGGCTCAGGCCCGGCGGAAAGATCAGGGCCCCGATGCCTTCTTCGGGAAAGACCATCGTCACCGACTTTCCGTGCATGGCCAGGGCGGCGGCGATCTCCGAACCGATGAAGCCCCCGCCGATCACCGCAAAGCGCTGTCCGCGCGCGCTCAGCGCGCGCAGACGCTGATAGTCGTCGTAGGTCCGGAAGTAGATGATGTGGTCGCCTCCGAGGGGGAGGCGCCGCGGCGTCCCGCCGGTGGCCAGGAGCAGTTTCTCGTAGGTGTAGGTCTCGCCCCGATCATCGACCACGGTGCGTTCCCGGGGATGCAGGCGCACCGCTGCGCGGCCCAGGTGGAGCGTGCTGCGCAGCGCCTCCGTGTCCCGCCAGATCTGGTCTTCGGGCTGTCCCTTCCACAGGCCCTTGGACAGCGGGGGGCGATTGTAGGGACGGTGGGATTCGGCGCCGAGCATGCCGACCGTTCCGGAGGCATCCACTTCCCGGATGCCCCGCACCGCGGCGTCCCCGGCCATCCCTCCGCCGATGATGAGATAGGTGTAGTGCGGCATATCCGTCGCCTCCCCCAAGCGGTGCCTCCCGACCACTTCTGGCTAAACGCGCGGTCGCCATGCCGGATTCCACCGCTACGAACCGGACGCCGATCACTGTGGCCAGCCAAAGTTCGGTACAATCCGGTTGATGATACCCATTCCTCGCATCACGATCAAGCGCGTGTACGAGCCCCCGTCGCCCGACGACGGATCCCGGATCCTCGTGGAGCGCCTCTGGCCGAGGGGGATGCGGAAGACGGACCTGGCGCTGGACCGGTGGCTGAAGGCGGTCGCCCCGAGCCCGGCCCTGCGAGCCTGGTACGGCCACGAGCCGGCGAAATGGCCCGAGTTCCGCCGCCGCTACCTGGCGGAGCTGAGGCGCACCGAGGCCTGGCGGCCGCTGCTGGACCTCGCCCGACAGGGACCCCTCACCCTGCTCTACAGCGCCCGCGACCCCGAGCGGAACAGTGCCCTGGTGCTCCGAGACTTCCTGGCGGACCGATTGCGTCCGGCGGGCTCCGCCGGCCGCGGGCGGGCGGGCGACTCCCCGGGGAGAGCCAGCCGCCGGGCGGGGAGACGGCGGCGCCCGAGAGGGGGCGGGGGGCAAGAAATGTGAGCGTCGGGTCTATTCTCCCCACTCCCCCCACTCACCGGAGGGAGCATCTCGACGGCTGAGAGATCGAGTCGGTCGAGGACGACCGGTGGGAAAGCGGCGACGTCGGGGCTGATCTTGGGTGCCTTCTCCTGCAGCACCTCCTCCTCGGTAGGCAGGGGGTCGAGGGTGTAAAACTCGTCCTCCACGCGGCCGTGGAAGTTCTCGACCATGCCGTTGAAGCGCGGCGCGCGGACGGGGATGGTGAGGTGGCGGGCGCCGTAGCGCTGCTCGACCAGCCGCGTGAAGGCGGAGGGACGCCGGGCTTCGACGTGGCCGATGAACTCGGTGCCGTTGTCCGTCTGCGGGCTGAGCTGCGTCACATCGACCCCGTGGCGGAGGAGGTGCTGGAAGAGCAGGTGGGCGAAGCGCAGGGAGTTGATCTCCGAACGTTCATAGGCCAGACAGACGAAGACGATGCCGGTGGTGACGTCCTTGGCCGTGTACTCCACGCCGGGGAGCCGCTTGACCAGGCCATGGGCGTGGAGGATCCGGTTGATCGTCGCGGTCGAGCGCCGGAGGCCGCGGCGGGCCAGCAGGGCCTGGATCTTGTCCTGGCCCAGGCGAGGATTTCGGCGGCGCAGGCGGACGCCCTCGTGCTCGATGGCCAGGGGGTCTTGTGGGGTGGGACGTGGCCGGGGCGCTGACGGTCCCCCAGAGCCTGCCAGCCCCCCCGGCGATGGCGCCGGACCCAGAAGCGGGCGGTCTTCGGGTCGCAGCCGAAAGCCCGGGCGGTCAGGGAGAGGTTGCGATGGGCGAGGAAGTGCGGGATCAGACGGTGGCGAACGCCCTGCGGGTGGCGGGAGTCGGCGATGCGCTGACGGTAGGGCTCTGGGGACATCTCACACCTCGACGAAGGGCTGAAGATTGATGCGCTGTTGGCGCACAAACGCCTCCATCCTCCTCACCCACGAAGATGGGACGCGGGTGGGGGTTTTGACCCGACGAGTCCGGGCGGGGGGCGAAAAATCTCTTGACCGGCTCCTGATCCTGCTGGTATCATCCGGAGCAAGATTTCCATAGACGGTTCCGGGCCACGGCGCCCTCCAGAGCGGGGCGCCGTGCCGCATTTTTGGGGCAGGCAGACCACAGGAGGCGGGGTCGATGAAGGAACAGGTGCGCAACCACATCTCCGACCGGACGATCGCCAATCCGTCACAGGTGATCGAGTTCTGCCGGGCGCAGGGCGTGCAGATGGTGGACTTTCGCTTCACCGATCTGCCGGGCACCTGGCAGCACTTCAGCGCGCCGGTCACCGAGCTGGACGAGAGCATGTTCGTGGAGGGGGTGGGCTTCGACGGCAGCAGCATCCGGGGCTTCCAGCACATCAACGAGTCGGACATGATCCTCCTCCCCGACGCCGCCACGGCCACGATCGATCCGCTGCTCCGGGTGAAGACACTGCTGTTGACCTGCGACGTCTACGACCCGGTCACCCGCGCCCGCTACACCCGCGACCCCCGCTACGTGGCCCAGAAGGCCGAGCGCTACCTGGCCGCCTCCGGCATCGCCACCACCAGTTACTGGGGCCCGGAAGCGGAGTTCTTCGTCTTCGACGACGTCCGCTACCACCTGAGCCAGCACGAGGCGTTCTACGCCGTGGATTCGGCCGAGGGAATCTGGAACTCCGGCCGCGACGAGAAGCCCAACCTGGGCCACAAGCCGCGGCACAAGGAGGGCTACTTCCCCGCCCCGCCGGCGGACAGTCTGCAGGACTTTCGCTCCGGCCTGGTGCTCAAGATGCAGGAGGCGGGGATCGACGTCGAGGTCCACCACCACGAGGTGGCGTCCGCCGGGCAGTGCGAGATTGACATGCGGTTTTCCACGCTGACCGACATGGGCGACAAGCTCATGCTGTACAAGTACCTGGTGAAGATGTACGCCCGGGAGCACTTCAAGACCGCCACCTTCATGCCCAAGCCCATCTTCGGCGACAACGGTTCCGGGATGCACTGCCACCAGAGCCTGTGGAAGGACGGGATCAACCTCTTCTTCGACCCCCAGGGCTACGCCCAGACCAGCCAGCTGGCGCGCTGGTACATCGGCGGATTGCTGGCCCACTCCGCGGCGCTGATGGCCTTCTGCGCGCCGACGACGAACAGTTACCGTCGCCTGGTTCCGGGCTACGAGGCGCCGGTGAACCTGGTGTACTCCATGCGGAACCGCAGCGCCGCCGTGCGCATCCCGGTCTATTCCACCAGCCCGCGGAGCAAGCGGATCGAGTACCGGCCGCCCGACGGCAGCGCCAACCCTTATCTGGCCTTCGCCGCGATGCTCATGGCCGGACTGGACGGCATCCGCCGGCAGATCGATCCCGGCGATCCGATGGATGTGGACCTCTACGAGCTGCCCGAGGCGGAGAGCGCAAGGATTCGCCAGGTGCCGGGGTCCCTGGACGCCGCCCTGGCGGCCCTCGAGGCGGACCACGCCTTCCTGCTGGAGGGGGAGGTCTTCACGAAGGATCTGATCGAGACCTGGATCGAGCAGAAGCGGAAGAAGGAAGTGGACTTCGTCCGGATGCGGCCGCATCCGGCGGAGTTCCACCTGTACTACGACGTGTAGCGGGGCACGGGCGCCCGAGAAACGGCACGCTCGATCTCCCGAACCGCGGAAGGGCCCGCGGACGGCGACGAACGCCGTGCCGGTGCTTTCAGCCCCGCGGGCCTACTTCCACTTGATGGTGCAGCCGACCGGCGTGGTCTCCGGGACGGGGGGCAGCCGCCCGGCCAGGAGCGCCTCCAGCGCGTCGCGCAGGTAGGGGCGGCGCACCGCCGCGGGATCCTCGTAGTTGTCGTCGGGAGCGCCGTGGTAGCGCAGCAGGCGCTGCGCGTCGAACAGGAAGATCTCCGGCGTCCGGGTGGCGCCGTAGGCCCGGGCCACCTCCTGCGTCTCGTCGAAGAGGTAGGGGAAGGGATAGCCCTTCGCCTCGGCGCGTTCGCGCATCTTCTCGAAGCTGTCCTCGGGGTACTTGGCAGGATCGTTGCTGTTGATCAGGACGAATCGCACGCCCCGGGGCGCATACTCCCGCTGTGTCTGGATCAGGCGGTCCTCCCAGGCCTGCGCGTAGGGGCAGTGGTTGCAGTGGAAGATCACCCCGAAGACCCTGGCCTCGGCGAACTCCTCCGGCCGGTGGGTCCGGCCGTCCGTGCCGGGGAGTGCGAAGGGGATGAGCCGGGATTCCAGAGCGATGGCCATCTCTCCGTCACCTCCTCAGGAGCCCGCCACGCGGCGTCGCAGCTGCGTGCGGATCATTTCCTTCGTCGGGAGCGGGCTGACGCGTCCCTCGTCGGTCACATAGACGCGGCAGGAGAGGCCGACCGGCGTCCCCGCCGTGGGGAAGAGGTCTTCCCCGTTCACGCGGATTGAGGGCGACCCCGGGAACCCCAGGGCCCGGGCCTGCTCGTCGGTCTCCACGCGGATCACCCGGACGGACGCGGCCATCCCCTCCTCGGTGAGGACCGCCCGCAGCCGGGCCAGCGCCTCCTCGTGCGAGGGACACTCTTCCCAGTACAGGAACTCGACCTCCATGCTCTACCGGGGGCTAACGTCCGGGTCCGCGGATGTTATTTCGGCCGCAGGGGAAGGTGCCGGAAGATCGGGAATACCGATTCCCGTGGGAGGCGGCGCCGATGAAACTCTCACGCCGGCGGTTCGAAGCGCTGGTGGCGCGGGCCCTGGATGCGATCCCCGAGGAGATCGCGGCGCAGATGCGCAACGTGGACGTCGTGGTGGAGGACTGGCCGAGCGAAGAGCACTACGAGCGGTTGGGGCTGGCCCCCGACGAGTGGCTGTTCGGCCTCTACGAGGGGACGCCGCT
>JAVKHY010000029.1 GCA_031459765.1 Armatimonadota bacterium
GGGGCAGCTCACCTCGAAGTCGTCCCGCAGGCTTTGGTGCGAGGCCAGGAAGATCTCCCGCAGCCGTCCGGTCTCGCCGCCTTCCAGCGCCCGCGCCGCCTCGATGACGCGGGCGTTCTCGGCGACGACATGTCGCGCCCGTCGGCGGAGCCGCGGAGGAAGGGGGTCCAGCAGGGGGAGATCGTCCGGCATCAGGTCGCGGAGGCTGGTGACCATCGGCCGCCGCTGCTGCAGCAGCCGCACCGCCTCCCGGCACTCCTGTCGCCGCTCGCCGTACGGCGATGCCTGCAGCGCGCGACGGACGCCGGTGTCGCATACGGCAAGCACGACGCCGGCCGGGAGCGGGATGTGATGAGTCTCCAGCGAGCGGCAGTCCAGGAATAACGCGTGGTCGCGCCGGCAGAGACTGACGGCGAACTGGTCCATGATCCCGCACGGGACGCCGACGAATTCTCCTTCGACCCGGTGGCACAGCAGCGCCCGTTCCCGCGGAGGCAGAGTCACCCCGGCGATGCGCTCCAGGGTCAGCGCGACGGCGACCTCGAAGGCCGCGGAGGAGCTGAGCCCCGAGCCGATGGGCAGGTCTCCGGCGACGACGGCGTCGAGGCCGCGGAGGACGATACCTCGCAGGACCAGGTAGACCGCGACGCCCTGCGCGTATCGCGCCCACCGCGGGAGGGAGGCCTCCCCGGGCGCGTCGGCGGAGAACTCGGCGACGGCGTCGAAGGCCGCCGCGTACAGCCGGATGCGCGGGCTGCCGCCGGCATCGGCGGCCACGACCAGCGACCGCTCGATGGCCGCGGGGAGGACCAGCCCGGCGTTGTAGTCGGTGTGCTCACCGATCAGGTTGACGCGACCGGGGGCGGTGACGAGGAGGGACGGCCTCCGGCCGAACCGTTCCCGAAAGAGGTCTGCGGGCGACATCCCGCCTGGGAGGTTCGGCCGCCGGCACAAGGAGGCCTTCCCGCCCGCGCAGAAGGGTGCCACCGGACAGGTTTCCCGCAGGTTCGAAAGGAGGTGGGATCTCCGCGCCTCATGACGATCCCGGCGATGGAGTGACAGCCAAAGGGAGGGGCAAAGCGATGAGCGATCGGAGGCGGTGGATCAGCGCCGTGCTGGCCGGCGTCACGGCGGCGGCAGTCCTCGTCCTGATGACCGGGAGTGGACTGCAGGCCGGCGCGGCCAGGAAGCTCGAGATCTTCAGCTGGTGGACGGCGGGCGGCGAGGCGGACGGCCTCAACGCCATGTTCGAGATCTACAAGAAACGCTTCCCCGGCGTGGAGATCATCAACGCCACCGTGGCCGGCGGGGCGGGGACGAACGCCAAAGCGGTGCTCAAGACCCGGATGCAGGGCGGCGATCCCCCGGACAGTTTCCAGGTGCACGGCGGCGAGGAGCTGACCGCCACCTGGGTGGTCACGGGGTTCATGGAATCCCTGGCCTCGCTCTACAAGAGCGAAGGCTGGGAGCGGGTCTTCCCCAAGGACCTGATCACCATCGTCAGCTACAAGGGCGAACCCTACTCGGTGCCGGTGAACGTCCACCGCGGCAACGTCCTCTGGTACAACAAGAAAATCTTCGACGAGAACAACCTGAAGGCGCCGGCCACCTGGGAGGAGTTCTTCAAGGTCGCCGAGGCGCTGAAGGCGAAGGGCATCACTCCTTTGGCCCTGGGGGACAAGAACAAGTGGGAGGCGGCCCACCTCTTCGAAGACGTCCTGGTGGCCACGCTGGGCGCCGGCGGCTACCGCGGCCTGTGGACCGGGCAGACCTCCTGGACCGGGGACGGCGTGAGGCGGGCCTTTGACACCTACGCGCGCATCCTGGGCTACGTCAACAGCGATCACGCCGCCGGCACCTGGGATTCGGCCACCCAGATGCTCATCGACCGCAAGGCGGCGATGACGGTGATGGGCGACTGGGCCGCCGGCTACTTCACCAGCAAGGGCTGGAAGGCCAACGTGGACTACGGCTTCGCCCCGGCCCCCGGCACGCGCGGGGTCTTTGTCGTGGTCACGGACACCTTCGGCCTGCCCAAGAAGGCGCCCCACCGCACCGAGGCCATCAACTGGCTGCGGGTGGCGGGCAGCAAGGAGGGGCAGGAGGCCTTCAACCCGCTGAAGGGCTCGATCTGCGCCCGCACCGACTGCGACCTGAACAAGTTCGACGCCTACCTGAAGTCTTCGGCGGCGGACTTCAAGGCCAACGCCTTGGTGCCCAGCGAGGTGCACGGCTCCGCCGCGCCGGAGGGGTTTGCCGTGGTGTTCAACGACGTCATCAACCTCTTCACCACCAACAAGAACGCCGGGGCGGCCCAGACCGCGCTGGCCAAAGCCTGCCGCGACAACAAGATGTGCAAGTAGTGCCCGCGGGGGAGGTGCGTTCTGCGCCTCCCCCCTCCCGGGCCTGGCCGGGGCGCCTGCCCGACGGGCTCACCGCGGAGGGTTGATCCGCCAGCCGGTATTGAAGTGGGTGAAGCGGGCCGTCATGAAGTGCGCCGGCGCGCTCATCAGCAACCTGTGCAGCCGGGAGGTGCGCAGCCCCATCCACCCCGCGAAGGCGGCGCTTCCTCCCGGCGTCTCCCACAGGAGGACGACGCAGGGTTCCTCGTCGCAGGGCATCTCCCGGCCGCGGAGGACGGTCTGCGCCGTGAGGTAGGCGCGCAAATAATCGTCGACCCGGAACGGGGTGGGCAGGGTGCGCGTCTCCCAGGCGCCCCCTTTCACCCGCAGGTACTGCTGCCGGCCGATGATGACGCCCTCGGTGCCCTCGGCCGTCCGATAGCGCAGGCGGTTCGGGTGGACCACGTCAAACCAGCTGACCGTCACGTTCCCCGCGCCGTCGGTGATCTGCTGGGTCTCTCTCCAGGAGCCCAGCTGGAACATCGTCGAGGCCATCCGTCCCAGCAGCGCGGAGCCGTCCGGACCTGCGGGGCGACGCACCCCATCTTCAAGGTGTAGCGGAAAACTTGTGGAAGCGTCGAGGCGGCCGCGCCGGCGGACGATCACCTCGACCTCCCACCAGCCCGGAAGGCCGAGACCCGGGTCTTCGGCCAGGAAGAGTCCTCCGCCCTGGTCCTCCAGGCTCAGGAGGGTGGGGTCGAGGGCTTCGTCGAGCTTCGTCAGGCGCAGGAGGATGCGGACGTCGTTGCCGAACAGGCGTCTGTCCCGCTCCACGGCCGTCGCCTCGAAGCGGTTCCACCCCGGCCGCGCGGGGCTGACGGCCAGGTCCACCCGCACTTCCTCCGCCAGCCCCGCCAGGCGGAGCGTCGGCTGCGGCGCCGGCGGGGTCCACGTCGTGGCCGCCGGAGGGGTGACGGTCAGCACGGCCACGATCGCCACGATGACCGCGGCGGCGCCGATTTCGCCCCCGACCATCCGGGCAAACCGGCGAAGCAGCGACGGCGCCGGTTCGCCCCGTTCCAGGCGGGGACGCAGCAGGTAGCGGTTGCCCGCGCCCAGCGCGACCAGCACGGCGACCACCGCCAGTTTGGCGGCCAGCAACCGGCCGTAGGGCGTGCCCGGAAATGCCCGGAGGGCGGGGATGTGCAGGATGGAGCCGTACACCCCGGTGACGGCAACCGCCGCCAGTCCCGCAGCGGCAAGACCCGACATCCGTGGAACGAGAGCCCGCGCTGCGGTCGCGCGCTCGGGAGGGGGGAAGGCTCCCAGCACCAGGAGCAGCGCCAGCAGGCCTCCGACCCAGCTCGCCGCGGCAACCAGGTGCAGCCAGTCCGCGATCACGGCGAGGGGCCCGGCGCCGGCGGCGTGCGAGGCGATGGTGAAGCCGGCGAGGAGGAATCCGCCGGCCAGCGGCAGGACCCACCGGTCGCGCGGCGACGAGGCCTTCAGGATGTTGACGGCCACCAGCGGGACCATCAGGGCCGCGACCCCGTACACGACCGTGGTCAGGAGGATGGGCGCCAGCATGATGCCGCTGATCGCGGCGGGGCCGCCGAAGGCGGTGACGATCCCGCCGACGATGAGCATCCAGAGCAGGGCGGCAACCCGCAGAGCGCGCCCCCGGGGGGAGGAGGGGAGGAGAAAGATCGCCGCCATGGCGATCCTGACCAGCGCACTCCACCCCAGTCTGGTGGCGCCGAGCAGGTTCCACGCCGCGCCTCCCGCCAGCGCCTGCGTCCAGGAGACGCCGAGCAGGCCGCCGGCCTGGAACAGGAAATCCAGCGCGGCGGCCAGCATCACGGCGACCGCCGCGGGCGGCCTGGTCGCCTCGAGTACCGCCGCGGCGCGCGCGAGGTGCTCCGGGGAGAGCGCGGCGGAGGCCGGCTTCAGCACCACGGCCCGGAACACGGCGCCGCCCACGAGGACCGCCGCCGCGGCGAAGGCCAGCCAGCGGACCGCGATGTGAGCTGGACGGGCCGGCTCGAAACTCCGCCCCGCCGATCCGCCCGGGACCGGTCGTCCCACGCCGAAGAAGAAGAACCCGCTGGACGGGTGGCCGTCGTAGGTGGACAGCACCCGCCAGCGCACGGTGTAGACGCCGTCGGGGAGCGCATCCACGGCGGCGGTGAGGATGCGGCCGTCGGATGACACCGTGATCCGCGCCGTCAGCACCGTGCCGGCGGCGTCGGTGATCTGCACGCGGCTGAAGGCGGGATCCACCGGCTCGGTGAACCGCAGCACCACCCGCTGCAGCGATCGCGCCGCCGTGGCGCTGGCCGATGGAATCGAACGCTCCAGGATGGCGTGGGCAGCGGCGGGAGCGGCGCACCCCAGCACGAAGCTGGCGAGGACCAGCAGCGGGGCCGTCGCCCGCACCCACCATCGGCGCGGCGCGGCGCGCAGCTCCGGAGCGGCTTTGTCCGTCATCTCCCGGCCGCGACGGTGAAGGTGTAGGAGCCCTGCGCCACGTCCAGGTCGGGCGAGGAGACGGCCTTCCACCGGACCGTGTAGGTGCCCGGCCCGATGGGTCTGAGCCTGGCGATCATGGAGCGGCGGGCCAGATCGTCGAGATCCACACCGCCTTTCCCGTCATCCACGCGCCGGCCGCGCCTGTCCACGACGCGCAGCGTGCTGCGCCGCACATCCAGCTCTTCGTTCGGGCTCAAGGCAAACTCCAGGCGCACGACCCGGGGGGCGGCGGCCACCGTGCTCCCCGGGGCCGGGTCGGCCCGCCACAATTTGGCATGCGCGGCGGCGCCTCCGGGCCAGACCATGGCGCTCAGCATCACCACCAGTGCGATGAGCAGCATCCTCTGCACAACCATGCCTGCGTCCTCCCCCGACGGTCTCCGTCGACCACAGGATGAACTCTACCACGGATCTGTCATGACCGACCGCTCCGCGCGTCCGCGGGGTTCCTTCCGCCCGCCCCCCCGGGCACGGCAGGAGATACGCCGCGGCCCCGGCAATTTCGCTTAGGATGGCTCTCGTCGTGTCGCCGCCGCACCGAATGCGGCTCCGCCTCCGCCGCGACTACGCCCTCTCCGCCCTCATCGTGGCGCCCTCTGTGCTGGCCGTGGGGGTGTTCGTCTACGGCTTCATCGGCTGGACCCTCTACGTGGCGATGAGCGGATGGAACTCCTTCCTGCCCGACCTCTCCTTCGTGGGGCTGCGCAACTTCATCGAGCTGTTCCAGACCCTGCGCTTCCAGATCGATCTGCGCAACACATTGGTCTTCACCGCCGCCTTTCTGCTGGGCTGCCTGGGACTGGGACTGCTCCTGGCCGTCCTCCTCGATCAGCGCGTGCGGGGGGAGGGTTTCTTCCGCAACGTCTATCTCTTTCCCATGTCCATCTCCTTCATCGTCAGCGGCACGGCCTGGCAGTGGCTGCTCAACCCTTCGACGGGGGTCAACCTGCTGCTGGAGATGGCGGGGCTGGGTCGCCTGCGGTCGCCCTGGTTCACCGATCCGAAGATCGCCATCTACTCGGTGGTGCTGGCCGCGGTGTGGCAGATGTCGGGATTCACCATGGCCATGTACCTGGCCGGGCTGCGCGGGATCTCCGACGAACTGCGCGAGGCGGCCCGGGTGGACGGCGCCTCCGAGT